>CAURTW010000085.1:0-5996 GCA_963527705.1 uncultured Streptococcus sp. | reverse complement strand
GCTTTGGCTTTGTCAGTCTGGAAGGTGAGGAGGACGACCTTTTTGTAGGAAAAAATGATGTCAACTATGCTATTGATGGTGATACCGTCGAGGTAGTGATTAAGAAAGTCGCTGACCGCAATAAGGGAACAGCGGCAGAAGCCAAAATTATTGATATCTTAGAACACAGCCTGACAACAGTTGTCGGTCAAATCGTTCTAGATCAGGAAAAGCCTAAGTATGCAGGCTACATCCGTTCGAAAAACCAGAAAATCAGCCAACCTATCTATGTTAAGAAACCAGCCCTTAAACTAGAGGGAACAGAAGTTCTCAAGGTCTTTATCGATAAATACCCAAGCAAGAAACATGATTTCTTTGTCGCTAGTGTTCTCGATGTGGTGGGGCATTCAACGGATGTCGGAATTGATGTTCTTGAGGTTTTGGAATCAATGGACATTGTATCCGAGTTTCCTGAAGCTGTTATCAAGGAAGCAGAAAGTGTGCCTGATGTTCCGTCTCAAAAAGATATGGAAGGTCGTCTGGATTTGAGAGATGAGATTACCTTTACCATTGACGGTGCGGATGCCAAGGACTTGGACGATGCGGTGCATATCAAGGCCTTGAAAAATGGCAATCTGGAGCTTGGTGTTCACATCGCAGATGTTTCCTACTATGTAACCGAGGGTTCTGCCCTTGATAAGGAAGCCCTTAACCGCGCGACTTCTGTTTATGTAACAGACCGTGTGGTCCCAATGCTTCCAGAACGACTGTCAAATGGGATCTGCTCTCTCAATCCTCAAGTTGACCGCCTGACCCAGTCAGCCATTATGGAGATTGATAAACATGGTCGTGTGGTCAATTACACCATTACACAAACAGTTATCAAGACCAGTTTTCGTATGACCTATAGCTATGTCAATGATATCCTAGCAGGTGACGAGGGGAAGAGACAAGAATATAAGAAAATTGTTCCAAGTATCGAACTTATGGCCAAACTTCACGAAAGGCTAGAAAACATGCGTGTGAAACGTGGAGCCCTCAATTTCGATACCAATGAAGCGAAGATTTTAGTGGATAAACAGGGTAAGCCTGTTGATATCGTTCTTCGTCAGCGTGGTGTTGCCGAGCGCATGATTGAGTCCTTCATGTTGATGGCCAATGAAACAGTTGCCGAGCATTTTAGCAAGCTGGATCTACCTTTCATCTATCGAATTCACGAGGAGCCCAAGGCTGAAAAAGTTCAGAAGTTTATTGATTATGCTTCGAGTTTTGGCTTGCGCATTTATGGGACTGCCAGTGAGATTAGCCAGGAGGCACTTCAAGACATCATGCGTGCTGTTGAGGGAGAACCTTATGCAGATGTATTGTCCATGATGCTTCTGCGCTCTATGCAGCAGGCTCGCTATTCGGAACACAATCACGGCCACTATGGATTAGCAGCAGATTACTATACTCACTTTACCAGTCCGATTCGTCGTTATCCTGACCTTCTTGTTCACCGTATGATTCGTGATTACGGCCGTTCTAAAGAAATAGCCGAGCATTTTGAGCAAGTGATTCCAGAGATTGCGACCCAGTCTTCCAACCGTGAGCGTCGTGCCATTGAGGCTGAGCGTGAAGTCGAAGCCATGAAAAAGGCTGAGTATATGGAAGAATACGTGGGTGAAGAGTACGATGCAGTTGTATCCAGCATTGTCAAATTTGGTCTCTTTGTTGAATTGCCAAACACGGTTGAAGGCTTGATTCACATCACTAATTTGCCTGAATTTTATCATTTCAATGAGCGGAATTTGACTCTTCGTGGGGAAAAATCGGGGACAACCTTCCGTGTAGGTCAGCAAATCCGTATCCGAGTTGAAAGAGCCGACAAGATGACGGGTGAAATTGATTTCTCATATATCCCAAGTGAGTTTGATGTAATTGAAAAAGGCTTGAAACAGTCTAATCGTAGTGACAGAGGGCGTGGTTCAAGTCGTCGTTCAGATAAGAAGGAAGACAAGAGGAAATCAGGACGCTCAAATGATAAGCGCAAGCATTCACAAAAAGACAAGAAGAAAAAGGGCAAGAAACCTTTTTACAAGGAAGTAGCTAAGAAAGGAGCCAAGCATGGCAAAGGGCGAGGGAAAGGTCGTCGCACAAAATAAAAAGGCGCGTCACGACTATACAATCGTAGATACGCTAGAGGCAGGGATGGTCCTGACTGGAACTGAAATCAAGAGTGTACGAGCAGCTCGAATCAATCTCAAGGATGGCTTTGCTCAAGTGAAAAATGGAGAAGTTTGGCTGAGCAATGTTCATATCGCGCCTTACGAAGAGGGAAATATCTGGAACCAGGAACCTGAACGCCGTCGCAAACTCTTGCTCCATAAGAAACAAATTCAAAAATTGGAACAAGAGACCAAAGGGACAGGGATGACCCTGGTTCCCCTTAAAGTCTATATCAAAGATGGCTATGCCAAGCTCCTTTTAGGTTTAGCTAAAGGGAAGCATGACTACGACAAACGGGAGTCTATCAAACGTCGTGAGCAAAACCGCGACATCGCGCGTGTTATGAAAGCTGTTAATCAGCGATAAAAAGAGGAAATGAAAATGGAAAAACTAGTTGCCTATAAACGTATGCCTTTGTGGACTAAAGAAACCATGCCAGAGGCTGTTCAGCAAAAGCACAATACAAAAGTTGGAACTTGGGGGAAAATTACTGTCTTGAAGGGAGCTCTCAAGTTTATTGAATTGACAGAAGATGGTGAGGTTTTAGCTGAGCACATCTTTGAAGCAGGAGCCGACAATCCCATGGCACAACCACAAGCCTGGCACCGAGTGGAGGCTGTAACAGACGATGTGGAATGGTATTTGGAGTTTTATTGTAAACCTGAGGATTATTTCTCTAAAAAATACAATACCAATAAGGTTCATTCAGAGGTCCTAGAGGCTATGCAGACAGTAAAACCAGGGAAAGCCTTGGATTTGGGCTGTGGTCAGGGCCGTAACGCACTCTTTCTAGCCCAGCAAGGTTTTGATGTGACAGCTGTGGATCAAAATGAATTATCTCTTGAAATCTTGCAAAGCATTGTGGAGCAGGAAGATTTGGATATGCCTGTTGGTCTCTACGATATCAATTCAGCCAGTATTGGGCAAGCGTATGATTTCATTGTTTCAACAGTTGTTTTGATGTTTTTGCAAGCAGACCGCATTCCTGCAATTATCAAAAATATGCAGGAGCATACCACGGTCGATGGTTATAATCTTATCGTTTGTGCTATGGATACGGAAGATTACCCTTGCTCAGTGAACTTCCCATTTACTTTTAAAGAAGGCGAACTAGCGAACTATTACAAGGACTGGGAATTGGTCAAGTACAATGAAAATCCAGGCCATTTGCACCGTCGTGACGAAAATGGCAATCGCATTCAACTACGCTTTGCGACCATGCTAGCTAAAAAAATCAAATAAACATGAATGAAGGTTGGGGAAATATCCAACCTTTTTATAAATGTTGTGAAAATTTAATATTTCTGACAATGTAATTTTTATTTCAAGAATCGCTATAATTATAGAACAAAAGCACTTTTATGCGTATATATATATATATATATACGCATAAAAATTATAATTGGTCAGAAAACATGAAAAAAGGTATATTGCATTATTAAAGTAATACTGTAATATAGTTTTGATACAAATATTTATTTTGGAGGAAATTTAGATGTTTCATAAAGGTAAACACGATCGTGAAAAGCAATTACGTTTTTCTATTCGTAAAGTCAGCTTTGGTGCAGCTAGTGTCGCAGTAGCTGCGTTTTTCATGTTTTTAGGAAATGGAGGAGTATATGCTGCAGAGCAAAGCGTGCCTTCAACTAATGGGGAGACACTAGCACCGCAACCTAAAGAACTGAATGCCCAGAATGGTAACTATGAAGGTAATACAGTAGCCACTAGTCCTGCTGCAACAGTAGAGACAAATACTCAACCTTCAACAGTTGAAAATAGTCCCTCTCCAGAATCAGCACCCCAGAAGGTGGAGACTCTAGATAAGAAAGAATTAACAGATTTAATCAAAGAGATTGATGGCAAGTTTGCTAAAGGAACATATGCTACTAAGACAGAAGAAAGCGTTAATAATCTTAGAACTATCTTAGACGAATCAAGAACTGTTTTAAGCACTGCAACAACTCAAACTGAATTAACTGCAGCATATAGAAAGTTAATTACAGCGACATCAAAATTGCAAACAAAATCTGAAAAGAAAAAAGAACAACCATTAGATAATACAACTGATAAGTTAAGTGAAGGTAAAAAACTTACCAGCGCAGAGAAGACTTTGGAGTCTAATTCTATTGCAAACTCAGGTTCTAGAGATGAACGTAATGGGAAAGCGTTGGATACAAATAACCCATTCCGTACAGATTCAACTCCTAGCACTGTAACAAGCACAGATCCCCTAGCTACGAATGCAACAAATGTAGCTATTGTAAATGGTAATTTTAATGATACTAGCCAAGGAGCAGTACTTCCAACTGCAACATCAGATCCTATTACTGTCAAGAACGATATAAGTAAATTAACAGGATGGAAACCTGTTAATTCAACAACAACAACAGTTCCTCTTATTTGGACTGCGAAAGCATCTCAATATGGAGATGCTTTTCCGGGTGACAGAGGTTCTGGAATAGGAGCTGTTTTAGCAGTATATCCAGGAAGAGAATCGTGGAGTGGTAGTCCAAAACCTGAATTTGGTCCTATTTATCAAGATATTGATGTAGTGGGTGGCCAAGAGGTGAAGGTAACTTGGAGAGGGACAACGGTAAATATAAATAGTGGTAATAATGGAGCAAGACTAGTTGTTAAAAATCCAGAAACAGGAGCTGTACTAGGTCGGTATGAAAAAGGTTATGCTGGTACTCCGATGGGAGAAATGTCCGTTCTTGTAAATGTTCCTGAAGGCTTAACAAAATTAAGACTTCAATTTGAAACAGCTCTTAATAGAAGTACAGAAAATCATAGCTATGATAGTAGTTTCAATAAACCAGCTATATCATCTAATGAGAATGCAGGAGGAGTTGTAAGTAATGTTCGTGTGGCTAGCGGTTCTTATCTTGTATCTGAAGTTGTGAAGACTACTTATGAATCTACAGCTACTTCTGCTACTTCTACTACTGTGGATACTACTGTGACTGTAAAAGTTGTTAATAAAGGATTCTCAACTTCTACAAATAATCAGTATAGAGTTGAGTTGCCAGAAGGTGCAACATTAGTTGGAACAACAGGTACAAGCTCGGCCCAACTAAATGGAACTAGTTTGACCCTTGGTTTTAACAATTTAGACCCTAAACGAGAACAGACTTTAACGTATACTTTTAGTTTGCCAACTAACAAACCAATTGAAAAACAATTGGAGGGGACAGTTTCTTATCAAACTTCAGGAAATCTGATTGATAACGGAACTAAAAAAACAGGTAGTGATACAGTTGCACAACAAACAGTTAAGATTAATATGTATAAAGCTGATCTGCAGGCAGAGGCAGCTAAGGTAGCAACATTAAATCAAATCGATTATACACCTGAAGCATGGACTGCTTATCAAGCAGAATTAGCTAAGGCTCAAGAAATATTGAATGAAGAAACTAACAATGTAGAAATAGCGAATCGAAAAAATCAAGCAGATATTAACGCCCAGACTTTGTTGCTTCAAAAAGCTCAAGCTAAATTAGAAGTTGATAAGGCTAAAAAAGCTAAATTAACAGCACTTGAAGGTACTCCAAACGCAACGAAAGAAGAAAAAGATGCGGCTAAACAAGCAGCACAAGACGCAGCAACAAAAGCAAATCAAGCAATTGACGCAGCAACTGACAATGCAGGAGTAGCAACAGCTCAAACAGACGGTATAGCAGCAATTGAAGCTGTAACCCCAACAGTAGCAGTTAAAGCAGCGGCTAAAGCTGAAGTAGCGAAAAAATTAGCAGAAAAATTAACAGCACTTGAAGGTACTCCAAACGCAACGAAAGAAGAAAAAGATGCGG
>CAURTW010000084.1:0-6069 GCA_963527705.1 uncultured Streptococcus sp. | reverse complement strand
TGTCGGCTATTATCCTGATGATGCCGTTGCGTCGCGCCATCAAGTTGCTTCTAGTAAAGAACATACTTACGCCCATCACTTGCTCATGGAACAGGGACTTAAGTACCTCAAGTCAGATGGATACGCTATTTTTCTCGCTCCGAGTGATTTGTTGACCAGCCCTCAAAGTGACTTGTTGAAAGGCTGGTTGAAAGAGGAGGCAAGTCTGGTTGCTATGATTAGTTTACCTGAAAATCTCTTTGCCAATGCCAAACAATCCAAGACCATTTTTATCTTACAGAAGAAAAGTGAAACAGCAGTAGAGCCTTTTGTTTATCCGCTTGCTAGCTTGCAAGATGCAGGTGTTTTAATGAAATTTAAAGAAAATTTTCAAAAATGGACTCAAGGTACTGAAATATAAAATAGATTTTGTTATAATAGATGAAAACGCTTAAAAAGGGGTATCATGTTATGACAAAAACAATTGCAATCAATGCGGGAAGTTCAAGTTTGAAATGGCAACTTTATCAAATGCCAGAGGAAAAAGTTCTTGCTAAAGGTTTAATTGAACGGATTGGTTTGAAAGATTCTATTTCAACTGTAAAATTTGACGGCCGTTCTGAACAACAAATTTTGGATATCGAAAATCACACACAAGCTGTTAAAATCTTATTGGATGACTTGATTCGTTTCGATATTATCAAGGCTTATGATGAGATTACTGGTGTTGGACATCGTGTTGTTGCCGGTGGAGAATATTTCAAAGAATCAACAGTCGTTGAGGGAGATGTTTTAGAAAAAGTTGAAGAGTTGAGCTTGTTGGCTCCTCTCCACAATCCAGCCAATGCAGCAGGTGTTCGTGCCTTCAAGGAATTGTTGCCAGACATTACCAGTGTAGTTGTTTTTGATACTTCATTCCACACAAGTATGCCAGAGAAAGCTTATCGCTATCCTCTACCAACAAAATATTACACAGAAAACAAGGTTCGTAAATATGGTGCCCACGGTACAAGTCACCAGTTTGTAGCAGGAGAAGCTGCAAAACTCTTTGGACGTCCATTAGAAGACTTGAAATTGATTACTTGCCATATCGGTAATGGTGCTTCTATTACAGCTGTTAAGGGTGGTCAATCTGTAGATACTTCAATGGGATTCACTCCACTTGGTGGTGTGATGATGGGAACACGTACAGGAGATATTGACCCAGCTATCATTCCTTACTTAATGCAATATACAGAGGACTTTAACACGCCTGAAGACATTAGTCACGTTCTTAATCGTGAATCAGGACTGATGGGGGTTTCAGGTAAATCTAGTGATATGCGTGATGTGATTGCTGCTATGGAAGAAGGGGATCATGATGCCACTTTGGCTTATGAAATGTATGTTGATCGTATCCAAAAACATATCGGTCAATACCTTGCAGTCCTAAATGGAGCAGATGCGATTATCTTCACAGCAGGTATCGGTGAAAATGCAGCTTTGGTTCGTGAGGATGTCATTTCAGGTATCTCTTGGTTTGGTTGTGATGTGGATCCAGAAAAGAACGTCTTTGGCGTAACGGGAGACATCTCAACTGACGCAGCGAAAATCCGTGTCTTGGTTATTCCAACAGATGAAGAATTGGTGATTGCACGCGATGTTGAACGCTTGAAAAAATAAGTAAATACACGTAAAATTTGATTGTAAAAAGAAGTTGGGAAAGAGATTTTCCAGCTTTTTTTATGTAGAAAATGTCTAAAACCTTGCTGTTATTGGCTTTTTCAAAAAATATGGTATAATAGTAGTAATTTAATAGATGGAGTTGAGTTTTGAAGAAAAACTTTCGTGTAAAAAGAGAGAAAGATTTTAAGGCGATTTTCAAGGAGGGGACAAGTTTTGCCAATCGCAAATTTGTTGTCTACCAATTAGAAAATCAGAAAAACCATTTTCGAGTAGGTCTATCAGTTAGCAAAAAACTGGGGAATGCCGTCACTAGAAATCAAATCAAGCGACGAATTAGACATATTATCCAGAATGCCAAAGGGAGTCTGGTAGAAGATGTCGACTTTGTTGTCATTGCTCGAAAAGGGGTTGAAATCTTGGGATATGCAGAGATGGAGAAAAATCTACTCCACGTATTAAAATTATCAAAGATTTACCAGGAAGGAAATGGGAGTGAAAAAGAAACTACAGTTGACTAGTTTGCTAGGACTGTCCCTATTTATCATGACAGCCTGTGCGACAAATGGGACAACTAGCGATATTACAGCCGAATCGGCTGATTTTTGGAGTAAATTTGTTTACTTCTTTGCGGAAATTATTCGCTTTTTATCGTTTGATATCAGTATCGGAGTGGGGATTATTCTCTTTACGGTCTTGATTCGTACACTGCTTTTGCCAGTCTTTCAAGTGCAAATGGTGGCTTCCAGAAAAATGCAGGAAGCTCAACCACGCATTAAGGCGCTTCGAGAACAATATCCAGGTCGAGATATGGAAAGCAGAACCAAGCTAGAGCAAGAAATGCGTAAAGTCTTTAAAGAAATGGGTGTCAGACAGTCAGATTCTCTTTGGCCGATTTTGATTCAGATGCCGGTTATCTTGGCCTTGTTCCAAGCTCTATCAAGAGTTGACTTTTTAAAGACAGGTCATTTCTTATGGATTAACCTTGGTGGTGTGGATACAACCCTTGTTCTTCCGATTTTAGCAGCAGTATTCACTTTTTTAAGTACTTGGCTGTCTAATAAAGCCTTATCTGAGCGTAATGGCGCTACGACTGCGATGATGTATGGGATTCCAGTCTTGATTTTTATCTTTGCAGTTTATGCACCAGGTGGAGTTGCCCTCTACTGGACAGTGTCCAACGCTTATCAAGTCTTGCAAACCTATTTCTTGAACAATCCATTCAAGATTATTGCAGAGCGCGAGGCCGTAGTACAGGCACAAAAAGATTTGGAAAATAGAAAAAGAAAAGCCAAGAAAAAGGCTCAGAAAACGAAATAATAAGGAGGGATCTGGTAATGGTAGTATTTACGGGTTCAACTGTTGAAGAAGCAATCCAGAAAGGATTGAAAGAATTAGATATTCCAAGAATGAAGGCTCATATCAAAGTCATTTCTCGTGAAAAAAATGGATTTCTTGGTTTATTTGGTAAAAAACCAGCTCAGGTTGACATTGAAGCTATTAGTGAAACAACTGTCATTAAAGCAAATCAACAAGCTGTAAAGGGTGTTCCTAAAGAAATTAATGAACAAAATGAACCAGTTAAAACAGTCAGTGAAGCAACAGTTGATTTGGGTCATGTTGTAGAAGCAATTAAAAAGATTGAAGAAGAAGGCCAAGGGGTTTCTGATAAAGTTAAGGCTGAGATCTTGAAAAATGAAAAACATGCTAATACCATTTTAGAAGAAACTGGGCATATTGAGATTTTAAATGAATTACAGCTTGAAGAAGCTGATTTCGGGGAAGAAGTAGAAATTCCCACTGTTGAGAGTCAAGCTGAACAAACTGAAAGTCAAGAATTAGAAGATTTGGGCTTAAAGGTTGAACCGAGCTTTGATATTGAACAAGTAGCTACAGAAGTAACGACTTATGTTCAAACGATTATTGATGACATGGATGTTGAGGCGACGATTTCAAATGACTATAACCGTCGTAGCATCAATTTGCAAATTGATACCAATGAGCCAGGGCGTATTATCGGCTATCATGGTAAAGTATTGAAAGCCTTGCAGTTATTGGCTCAAAATTATCTTTATAACCGCTATTCAAGAACCTTCTACATTACTATTAATGTCAATGATTATGTTGAACATCGTGCAGAAGTCTTGCAGACCTATGCTCAAAAATTGGCGACTCGTGTTTTAGAAGAAGGACGTAGTCATCAAACAGATCCTATGTCAAATAGTGAACGCAAGATTATTCATCGTATTATTTCACGTATGGATGGCGTGACCAGTTACTCTGAAGGTGATGAGCCAAATCGTTATGTTGTCGTAGATACAGAATAAGTAAAATCAGGGTTATCCTGATTTTTTGCTAGCTGGAGGAGATTAAATTAATGTTGAATAAGATAAGAGACTATCTAGACTTTGCTGGTTTACAGTACCGTAATCCTGATAAAGCGGGAGAAGAACGAGAGAAAATGATGGCATTTCGCCACAAAGGTCAAGAGGCCAGAAAGGCTTTTACAGAGTTAGCCAAAGCCTTTCAAGCAAGCCATCCAGAATGGCAACTCCAACAGACTAGCCAGTGGATGAACCAAGCGCAACGCTTGCGACCACACTTCTGGGCTTATCTACAGCGTGAGGGGAAAGTGACAGAACCTATGTTGGCTCTTCGTTTGTATGGAGTACCCTCTGATTTTGGTGTCTCACTAGAAGTTAGTTTTATCGAGCGCAAGAAAGATGAGCAAACTTTAGGCAAGCAGGCCAAGGTTTTAGAGGTTCCAGTGGTAGAAGGGATTTATTATCTATCCTACTCAGATGGGGAAAGTCAACGGTGGGATGCGAACGAAGAAAATCGTCAGGTTTTAGTCGAGAAGGTAGGAAGTCAAGAAATCCGAAAAGTGTTAGTTAAAGCAGATGTTTCTTTTATTGAAAATCAATCATTAGAAGTGATTTTAGAAAAATTAGAAGATGCTTATGAACGCTTACTTCCCTATTATCAGGCGACTAGAGGATAGCAAATAGAATACTTATTTACGTCGAATTGTTTAATTGCTATTCTATGTATTTTTTCATATAATAGTAAAATAGAATGTGTGATTCAATAATCACCTCAAATAGAAAGGAAATTCTATGTCAAATCTATCTGTTAATGCAATTCGTTTCCTAGGTATTGACGCCATTAATAAAGCCAACTCAGGTCACCCAGGTGTGGTTATGGGAGCGGCTCCGATGGCATACAGCCTCTTTACAAAACAACTTCGTATCAATCCAGCTCAACCAAACTGGATTAACCGCGACCGCTTTATTCTTTCAGCTGGCCATGGTTCAATGCTCCTTTATGCCCTTCTTCATCTTTCTGGTTTTGAAGATGTCAGCATGGATGAGATCAAAAGCTTCCGTCAATGGGGTTCAAAAACACCAGGTCACCCAGAATTTGGCCATACAGCAGGGATTGATGCTACGACAGGTCCTTTAGGTCAAGGGATTTCGACTGCCACTGGTTTTGCCCAAGCAGAACGTTTCTTGGCAGCCAAATATAACCGCGAAGGCTACAATATCTTTGACCACTATACTTACGTTATCTGTGGAGACGGAGACTTGATGGAAGGTGTCTCAAGTGAGGCGGCTTCATACGCAGGCTTGCAAAAACTAGACAAGTTGGTTGTTCTTTATGATTCAAATGACATCAACTTGGATGGTGAAACAAAGGATTCCTTTACAGAAAGTGTTCGTGACCGTTACAATGCCTACGGTTGGCACACTGCCTTAGTTGAAGATGGAACAGACTTGGAAGCAATCCATGCTGCTATCGAAACAGCAAAAGCTTCAGGTAAACCATCTTTGATTGAAGTGAAGACGGTTATTGGATACGGTTCTCCAAATAAACAAGGAACTAATGCCGTACACGGTGCTCCTCTTGGAGCAGATGAAACTGCAGCAACTCGCCAAGCACTTGGTTGGGACTATGAACCATTTGAAATCCCAGAACAAGTTTATGCTGATTTCAAAGAACATGTTGCAGACCGTGGTGCATCAGCTTATGAAGCTTGGACAAAATTAGTTGCTGACTATAAAGAAGCGCATCCAGAATTGGCTGCAGAAGTAGAAGCCATCATCGATGGACGTGATCCAGTTGAAGTGACTCCAGCAGACTTCCCAGCATTAGAAAATGGTTTCTCTCAAGCAACTCGTAACTCGAGCCAAGATGCCTTGAACGTTGTAGCTGCTAAGTTACCAACCTTCCTCGGTGGATCAGCTGACCTTGCTCACTCAAACATGACTTATATCAAGACTGACGGACTTCAAGACGATGCTAATCGCTTGAACCGTAACATTCAGTTTGGTGTTCGTGAATTTGCAATGGGAACTATCTTGAACGGGATGGCTCTTCACGGTGGACTTCGTGTATACGGTGGAACTTTCTTCGTCTTCTCTGACTATG
>CAURTW010000083.1:0-6112 GCA_963527705.1 uncultured Streptococcus sp. | reverse complement strand
CAATCCAAAAAGCAAAACCAGCTACAGCTAAAGGAACTTACGTAACAAACTTGACTATCACAACTACTCAAGGTGTTGGTATCAAAGTTGACGTAAACTCACTTTAATCAGTAGTTTATATCAGAGGACGAGTGCGAAAGTGCTCGTTTTTTTAGGTACGACGGGCATTCCGTTCATCTGAGATGTAAGTACTCAGTGGTTACCATCTACTAGTGAACCTATATGCGTAAACTACGTGAGCCATTGAATTCGAACTAGAGAGGTGATTAATAGATTTATGCTATAGTTATGGTAGCTTGTATGCTTTTGATTCTAGTTTATCAAATAATAGATTAGAATTGTCAGACAATATCATTTTATGTTATAATGAAGAAAAAATAGAGGTGTTCAAATGTCAGAAGCAGGTCATAAGTTTTTAGCAAAACTGGGGAAAAAACGCTTACGTCCAGGTGGAAAACGTGCCACAGATTGGTTAATTGCGGAAGGAAGATTTTCAAAAGAAAAGAGAATACTAGAAGTTGCGTGCAATAGGGGAACTACAGCAATTGAGTTGGCACAGCGTTTTGGTTGTAAGATAACTGCTGTTGATATGGATGGACAAGCCTTAGAAGTGGCTAAAAAATCTGCTGAAACGGCAGGTGTTGGTCATTTGATCAGATTTGAAAGAGCAAATGCAATGAAACTTCCTTATGAAGATGCTAGTTTTGATATTGTTATAAACGAAGCTATGCTGACTATGCAAGCCGATCAAGCTAAGAAAAAATGTGTAAAGGAGTATCTAAGGGTTTTAAAACCTGAAGGTCTTCTCTTGACACATGATGTGCTTCTTAAGGAAGCGAAAGAGTCTGTCAGACAGGAACTGTCACAAGCAATTCATGTAAATGTGGGTCCTTTAACTCAAGATGGTTGGGAAGAGGTGATGATAGAATCAGGTTATTGTGATGTGAAAGTATTGACTGGTGAAATGACATTAATGAAATTATCGGGTATGATTTATGACGAAGGTTGGCTAGGAACCTTGAAAATTTGTGTAAATGCTTGTAAAAAGGAGAATAGAAAGCAGTTTTTAACTATGTATAAAATGTTTAATAAGAATAAAAAGAACTTGGGCTTTATTGCTATGGCTAGTCATAAATCGTCAAATCGTTAGATAATCATTGAAGTTAACTTTTCCTTTTTTCTTTCTTAAAAAATATGCTATAATAGAGAGTAAAAACTTTGAAAGAAAGAAAAAGATGAATTTAAAAGATTACATTGCAACAATTGAAAATTATCCTAAGGAAGGAATTACCTTCCGTGATATCAGTCCTTTGATGGCTGATGGGAATGCTTATAGCTACGCTGTTCGTGAAATTGTTCAGTATGCCACTGACAAGAAAATAGACATGATTGTAGGTCCTGAGGCTCGTGGTTTTATCGTGGGCTGTCCAGTTGCCTTTGAGTTAGGAATTGGTTTCGCGCCTGTTCGTAAGCCAGGTAAATTGCCACGCGAAGTCATTTCTGCTGACTATGAAAAAGAGTACGGTGTTGATACCTTGACTATGCACGCGGATGCCATCAAGCCAGGTCAACGTGTTCTTATCGTAGATGATCTCTTGGCAACAGGTGGAACTGTTAAGGCAACAATCGAGATGATTGAAAAACTTGGTGGTGTTGTAGCAGGCTGTGCCTTCCTTGTTGAATTGGATGAATTGAACGGCCGTGAAAAAATCGGTGACTACGATTACAAGGTTCTTATGCATTATTAATGAAAAACAGTCCTTAGGACTGTTTTCTCTACATTAGGGTATAAAAATAGACTATAGCTAGTTAGAGAAAAAGTATAATTGAAAACTATATCTTCTTGCAGTATAATAAAAGGACTAAGTGTTTGAGATTTAGTTTCATACTCAATGAAAATCAAAGAGCAAACTAGGAAACTAGCCGCAGGCTGTACTTGAGTACGGCAAGGCAACGTTGACGCGGTTTGAATTTGATTTTCGAAGAGTTTCAAACATATGCAATGATTCCTGAAAAGTACAGTTAGGAGAGGGGTATGCCGATTCGAATTGATAAAAAATTACCAGCTGTTGAGATCTTACGGACAGAGAATATCTTTGTTATGGATGATCAACGTGCGGCCCACCAAGATATCCGTCCTTTGAAGATTTTAATTTTAAATCTCATGCCACAGAAAATGGTCACAGAGACCCAATTATTGCGCCACTTGGCTAATACGCCCTTGCAACTGGATATTGATTTTCTCTATATGGAGAGTCATCGTTCTAAAACAACTCGTTCAGAACACATGGAGACCTTCTATAAAACCTTTCCTGAAGTCAAGGATGAGTATTTTGATGGGATGATCATCACGGGTGCTCCAGTTGAGCATTTACCATTTGAGGAAGTGGACTATTGGGATGAATTTAAACAGGTGCTTGAGTGGTCTAAGACTCATGTCTATTCGACCCTTCATATCTGTTGGGGAGCTCAGGCTGGTCTTTATCTGCGCTATGGAGTGGAAAAATACCAGATGGACAGTAAGTTATCGGGTATCTATCCTCAGGACACCTTAAAGGAAGGTCATCTTCTCTTTAGAGGCTTTGACGATAGCTATGTATCCCCTCATTCTCGGCATACGGAGATTTCTAAGGAAGAGATCTTAAACAAAACCAATCTCGAGATTTTATCAGAAGGTCCTCAGGTTGGGGTTTCGATTTTGGCTAGTCGTGATTTGCGAGAAATTTATAGTTTTGGGCATTTGGAATATGACCGTGATACCTTGGCAAAAGAGTATTTTAGGGATCGTGATGCAGGTTTAGACCCACATATTCCAGAAAATTACTTTAAGGATGACGATGTTAATCAGACACCTTGTCTTTGTTGGTCTTCATCGGCAGCCCTCTTTTTCAGTAACTGGGTGAACTATGCCGTCTATCAGGAAACACCTTTTGACTGGAGAAAAATAGAAGATGATGTATCTGCATTTGGGTATTTATAAGAGGAATTATGACATATTTAGACGCTTTTAAATCAGGGAACTTGGTTTTACCGAGTGCCCTGCTCTTGCATTTTAAGGAACTCTTTCCTTCCAGCGATGATTTTCTGGTCTGGCAATTTTTCTATTTGCAAAATACGACAGGTTTGGAAGAAATGTCGCCAAGCCAGATTGCTGAAAGGATTGGCAAGGAAATTTCGGATGTTAATCAGGCCATTTCCAATCTGACAGAGAGGGGACTGCTTCAGTATCGAACGATTGAATTGAATGGTGAAATCGAATTGCTTTTTGATGCTAGTTTGGCTTTGGAACGTTTGGATAATTTGCTTGGAGCCGCTCGATCAAGTTCAGACCAGTTGACACCTCAAAACCAGCTCAAGGATTTGGTGGAAACCTTCCAGCAGGAATTAGGACGCTTGTTGACCCCTTTTGAGATTGAGGATTTGACTAAGACACTAAAGGAAGATGGAACCAGTGCTGACTTGATCAAGGAAGCTCTTCGTGAAGCGGTTTTGAATGGCAAACCAAACTGGAAGTACATTCAGGCGATTTTGAGAAACTGGCGCCATGAAGGTATCAAGAGTGTGGCTCAAATCGAGGCTAAACGGGCAGAGAGAGAAGCGAACAATCCCAAACAAGTTCAGGTTTCGGCTGAATTTCTTGATGCCATGTATTTGTGGCGAGATTAGTCGCTTGAAAAATCTTGAAAATTAGAGTAAGGTTTGCAAGCTCCTTATAAATATGATAGAATAATAGTGAATAAAATGAAAAAAGAGGTATGTGAAATGTCACGTAAACCATTTATCGCTGGTAACTGGAAAATGAACAAAAATCCAGAAGAAGCAAAAGCATTCGTTGAAGCCGTTGCATCAAAACTTCCTTCATCAGACCTTGTTGAAGCAGGTATCGCAGCTCCAGCTCTTGATTTGACAGCTGTTCTTGCTGCTGCTAAAGGTTCAAACCTTAAAGTTGCTGCTCAAAACTGCTACTTTGAAAATGCAGGTGCTTTCACTGGTGAAACAAGCCCACAAGTTTTGAAAGAAATCGGTACTGACTACGTTGTTATCGGGCACTCAGAACGTCGTGACTACTTCCATGAAACTGACGAAGATATCAACAAAAAAGCAAAAGCAATCTTTGCAAACGGTATGCTTCCAATCATCTGTTGTGGTGAGTCACTTGAAACTTACGAAGCTGGTAAAGCTGCTGAGTTTGTAGGTGCTCAAGTATCTGCTGCATTGGCTGGATTGACAGCTGAACAAGTTGCTGCATCAGTTATCGCTTATGAGCCAATCTGGGCTATCGGTACTGGTAAATCAGCTTCACAAGACGATGCACAAAAAATGTGTAAAGTTGTTCGTGACGTTGTAGCTGCTGACTTTGGTCAAGAAGTTGCAGACAAAGTTCGTGTTCAATACGGTGGTTCTGTTAAACCTGAAAACGTTGCTTCATACATGGCTTGCCCAGACGTTGACGGTGCCCTTGTTGGTGGTGCGTCACTTGAAGCTGAAAGCTTCTTGGCATTGCTTGACTTTGTAAAATAATCTAAGTTATTCCAGACAGACAGTCAAAAGTACTAGGTGACTTTGACTGCCTGTCTTATTTTTATTTAGAGAGTTCTTGTGAAATAGGAAGTTTTTCCTACAGGAGCTAGTAAGACAAACTTGATCAATCTACTCATACGTTTTTACGATGTTAGAGCAGGTTCTATCTTGGTTGACGGGTAGAATATTCTCAAATTGTCACGTCAAGAGTACCGCCGTCAGTTTGGGATTGTCTTACAGGATGCTTGGCTTTATGAAGGTACGATCAAAGAAAACCTACGTTTTGGAAATCTTGACGCCAGTGACGAGGAAATAATAGAAGCTGCCAAAGCAGCAAATGTAGACCATTTTATTCGAACTCTTCCTGGTGGTTACAATATGGAGACGAACCAATAGTCAAGTAATATTTCCCTCGGGCAAAAACAACTCTTGACCATAGCGCTTGCTATTCTAGCTAATCCTAAAATTCTCATTTTGGATGAAGCGACTTCCTCTGTTGATACCTGTTTGAAACTCTTGATTCAAAAAGCTATGAAACGGTTGATGAAAGGAAGGACTAGCTTTGTCATAGCCCGCTGTCTCTATACCATTCAAGAGGCAAATAATATTCTCGTTCTTAAGGATGGACAGATTATTGAGCAGGGAAATTACGAAAGCTCACTCCAAGCGAAAGGTTTTTTATTATGATCTTTACCATATCCAATTTTCAAGTAAATCTTATAAAGTGAGCTAATCAGAACTAACTAAACTTTTCTTAAATTATCAGTCTATTGCAACTTTTCTCATGTGAGTCATTTGGCTTGCTATTTGTTTTCCTTAGTAGTATACTAAGGTAGTAATCATTAAGAAGTGGTTACAAATAATAATGAATGAGGTAAAATAAAATGGTAGAATTGAAAAAAGAAGCAGTAAAAGACGTAACATCATTGACAAAAGCAGCGCCAGTAGCATTGGCAAAAACAAAGGAAGTCTTGAACCAAGCTGTTGCTGATTTATACGTAGCCCACGTTGCCTTGCACCAAGTGCACTGGTACATGCGTGGTCGTGGTTTCCTTGTATGGCATCCAAAAATGGATGAATACATGGACAGCCTTGATGGCTATCTTGACGAAATCAGCGAACGCTTGATTACACTTGGGGGAAGCCCATTCTCTACTTTGACAGAATTCCTTCAACATAGTGAAATCGAAGAAGAAGAAGGAGAATTCCGTAGTGTTGAAGAAAGCTTGGAACGTGTCCTAGATGTTTATCGTTATCTCATCACTCTGTTCCAAAAAGCTTTGGATGTTACTGATGAAGAAGGTGATGATGTGACAAACGATATCTTTGTTGGTGCTAAAGCTGAACTTGAGAAAACGGTTTGGATGCTTGCGGCAGAACTTGGACAAGCACCTGGTTTGTAAGATAAATGCATCCCTTTCTATCATGAGTTTCTGTATCACTACTCATGATAAACTATCTTTTAAAAATCATGTAGCAGACAAAGTTACATGATTTTTTCTTTGCTTCTCCGGCGACTCATTTGTCAAAATGCTGATTTTAAGGTATAATAGTTGCTGTTCGAGAAATTTTGATTTTCAAAGAATAGTGA
>CAURTW010000082.1:0-6258 GCA_963527705.1 uncultured Streptococcus sp. | reverse complement strand
AAAGAGCCGTATACACTGAGCAGTATCGTAGCAGAATGCACTGGATTGCAACATCACACAATAACCAAGACAATCCGCAAACATCAAGTAAGGTTTGAACGGTTCGGAAAGGTTGGATTTAAAATCCAAGCTATGGAAAGTGGCCAGAATACTAAGGATTATATTTTGAATGAGCAACAAGCGACCTTGTTAGTTACATTCTTAAAAAATACTGAGCAAGTGGCCAACTTCAAAACCAATCTTGTCGAAGCCTTCTTTGAAATGCGTGATGAACTTTCTAAACGCTACCTTCAAAGAGAACTGGAAAAACCAAAGCGTAAAAGCTTAACTGAAGCTATTCAAACATGGGAGAAAGCACCAAAGCATGCTTATAGTACCCTTACAAACTTACTACTAAAGGGAGTGACAGGGAAGAATAAAGCGCAACTAATGAAGGAGCGAGAAAGTAAGAACGGTATTGATGGCTTGACAAGTGTAGAGCTGACAAACTACCAACGTTTGGAAGATATGGCAATAGCTATGATTAACTTGAATAGGGGGTATTCAGAAATTAAGGCATTAATTTTTAAAGTATAGGAGTATAGAAAATGGAAAATGAATTTAAGACAGTTGCAAATGCTAAGGGGTTAGAAATTCCTAAGTATCCCAAGGATTTTAAAAAGCTAGTTGAGAAAGACAGACAACTAGCCGAATATCTTTGTATGAACTACGAGAACTTGGACAGTGAAGACCTGGGCGCATTTGTTGAAACGGTGGAGCAAGGATTCAGCTGGATTCTGGATCTTATTGAGAGTAAAGACTTGCTTTATAAACCAAAGTCAGGTAGTAATCATGCAAAAAGAAAATAAAAAAATCACTTGCTCAAGTTTTGGCCAAGGCGAGCAAGCGACACAATTCAGAGTATAGAAATTTTTTCTATGATCTGATTATAACAAAAAATATCTATTCTATCAAATACCTAAAGAAAAACCGAAGAGCAGGCAAGCAATTAGAAAAGGTTTTGAAATCAAGCGCTGACAGGGTGATTCTAAGACCTTGTTTAGCTGAAAGATGGGTAATTACTCACGAAACACCGCTACAAGCGTTCGCCAACTTGGGGCAATCGCCCAGCGTTTGGAGTGGTGAAGCATACCATATAGAAAACAGGCAAGAAAAAGGACAAGGAAAGGCTAATGGAGAAAAATATGACTCTAGACCTAGACAACATGACACGATCAGAATTTGACAAGCTAATGACTAAAATCAAGGATAGACATCCGAACCTCTTTCAGTTCATCATTGACTTTTTAGATGATAAAGTAACTTCTGAAGAGGTGTACGACTTTCTGAAGATGAAGCGAAGCTATCAAGTAAATTATATCAAGAATTACAAAGCGAGGGCCTAGCATGAATGAACTAGAATTAAGCAATACACAGGCGGTTATCTTTACTTTGCTACTGCTTGGCCTACTATTTTATCTAAACCGCCGAGACCGCAAAAAAAGCGCCCAAATCGAGCGAGAAAGTGCACAGACGATAGAAACGACCAGCGAAGACTTAAGCCCTGATTATGGGCGATATATTCAGCTTGCAGGGCTTAAGCCATGGGGGTACTAAGATGTTTGAAAAAATGATTGAAGATTTAAAGTCTAAGATTTTGGAAGCAGTGGAACGGTATTTAAAAAGCCATGAGAAAGCACCTCAAAAAAGATTAGATTTAATCAGCAAGGTGGAACTAAAGGAAGAACTGGGCATAGGAGATAAAACCTTGACAAAATGGGAAGGTGCAGGACTACCGCAGTATATACCTCCTATTGAAGATACTAGAAAAGCGTATTATAAAATCTCAGATGTTTTAAAGTTTTTGGGGGTAGATGATGGCAAAGACTAAAATATATTTTTGGTTAAAAGTTGATAAG
This sequence comes from uncultured Streptococcus sp., assembly GCA_963527705.1. GTDB lineage: Bacteria > Bacillota > Bacilli > Lactobacillales > Streptococcaceae > Streptococcus. Next base: position 4,360 of record CAURTW010000082.1, on the reverse strand, counting down.
AAGTTTTTTGATAACCTTTTTATTAAGCGACTTAAAAATATGCCTGGTGGTTACACTATGACAGTGATTTATATCCGTCTTATGTTGGAAAGTTTAGAAGATGACTGCATTTTGTACTATGAAGGATATTTTGATAGTTTGGTACAGGAATTAGCTTTAAAACTGGATGTTTCTGAAGATGATATAAATATGACAGTTGCATATTTTACAAGATGTGGACTGATTCAGATTGATGATGATGGCCATGCTACATTATCGCAAGCAAAAGCCATGGTTGAGAGTGAAACAAACTGGTCTAAATATAAACGTGAACAGCGAAAACAAGCCCCAAATGTGGCAAGATTGGAAAATGTCCAAAATAGTTGGACAAATTCCAACTTGTGTCCAACAGAGAAAGAGAAAGAGAATAGAGTTAATAGTAAGAGTAATAATTTATATTTAGATAATATATTGTCGGGAAATCCCGACTTCACTTTTCCTACTTGGCTTGAAGAAAACGCTAGAAAAGATTTAGAGAAAACAAAACATAAAGAACTTTGGATCCCTATTGCTTATTTGAATCAAGTAGCTAATAAGAGGTATAAGTTTGTTGATAAGACAAAAAGGCTTTTACTAGCACGATTCAAAGAAGGCTATACACTTGAAGATTTTAAACAGGTGATAGATATTAAAACAGCAGAATGGAAGGATAGTCCTGAATTTTCTAAGTATCTGAGACCAGAAACACTTTTTGGATCTAAGTTTGACGGTTATTTGAATCAAAAGCCTAAAACAATAAGAGGGAAATCTGAAGATAACTTCCCAGATCTACCATTTTAGGAGTTGCGAAGATGAAGGAACAATTTAAAGAATTTAATAACAGAAAAATATCAGATACAGTTTGCGATATTCACCAGGTAAATTATTGGGAAATTTCTGTACCAGTGTTAGGGAGTTCAGAAAGAAAACTACAAGCATTTTGCCCAGAGTGTGTAAAGGGAGAGATTAAACAAAAAGAGCAAGACTTATTACAGCAGTTCGAGGACAGGCAAGCTTACTTTAAAACTTATGATGTCTTAATGCGTGATAGTACGATTCCTAACGAGTTGAAGGGGGCAACGTTTGATAATTTCTTTGTTAAGACGACAGAGGAGAGTCAGATGTTAGAGTTTGTAAAGGGGCAAGCCCAGAAGTACCTTGCAGGTATGACGGGAAATACTTTAATCAGCGGTAGCACAGGAATAGGAAAAAGTCATTTATCTCTTGCCCTGGCCAAAGAAATCAATGAGAGCTTCAGAGAGAAGAACGAGCCTAAGAGCGTCTTGTTTGTCAGCTTAACCGAGATTATCAAGCAGATAAAAGAAGGCTGGGCTTATGGAAGAAATGCAAACTTAACAGAGTATGAGGCGGTTAAAAAGCTTGTTGATGTTGATTTTCTAATCATTGATGACCTGGGGGCAAAAAATGGGACGGTAACCCCTAAGAGCGATTGGGAACAGGATTTCTTGTTTGATATTATCAATAATCGAGAAACTACGATTTTCAACACGAACCTAGATAGTAGTGAACTGCGGACGGTATACAATGCTAGAAACTCAAGTAGGATTTTGAAAGGTTTAGAAGGGAACACTTTCAAGGCTTTCACGATCAAAGACAAGAGATACACTATAAACACAGTGAGGGGAGAATTTCAATGAATGATGATAAAATGCGATTTGCAACAGAAAAAGGCTTTGTTGTCTACGAAAAATGTGGTATAATAGAGATAGAAAAAGTTCCAAGTTTTGGAGAGATAACTTTATTCTATTCAGATGGGAAATTTACTCATCTAGTCAAAAAAGAAACTAAAAAATAAGTCTATTGAGAACAACTCAGGGACATACCGTAAGCATATAATGCTAGTGGTATGTCCCTTTTTGTTTGCATAGAAAGGGGGTGAGGGAGATGTCAGGAGATACTTCTTTAGGGTATGTAGTAGCCAATAAGTTTTCTATGGATCCAGATAAAAGACAGAAAATCTTTTCTCAGTGTAAAAAAGAAGATGATAGCTTAGAACAACGGAAACAAGAAATACTAGAAAAATATGCTAACAAACAAGACAAATCAAAATCTAGAAAAAATGATTCTAAAGGCTCGGAGAGTCATAAAAGAAAAGCTAAGAGCAAAGAATTTTAGAAAAAATTATAAACAAAAATCAGATATTAAAAGATGAAGGAGCAAAAAATGACAACTAACTTAGCTAAACAAAAAGAAAATCTAGAAGCTTATATTCGAAGTACAGGTTATAACACTAGAGGGATGAACGTAGAAAATAATCATGTACTCATTGAAAAACCAATCCTTGATAGTTATGAAGATGAACATCAACGTAAAGAACTGGTTGATCTAGTAAATGTTATTGAGACTTGTACCCGTGGCGGGAAGTATGAAGTAACTGACTTTGAATATGATTCATTACAAGAAGTTAGCGAAAATTCGGTTGATAGAACAGAAGAAGATAAAAAGAAAACTATCAGCGTTGATTACTTAGTTAAATTATTCAGTGGAAAACTTGATTTTTCACAGGAACAATTAGACGATGGCCAATATAATTTAACGGATTTTCTTGGTAAGAAGATTATTAAATTAAAACGTAGAACACGAAATAGAGAGATTGGGAAAATTCTCCAAACTGCGAAAGTGCAGACTGCTACAAGTATGGACGACTTGAAATCTATTGTTTCTTTAATCAATCCAGAGCGCAATGTATCTATGGTTATTAGTCAATCACTATTTAATGTCTTAGACAAAATGAAAGACACTTCAGGAAATTATCTTCTTAAAGTTGATAAAGAGACAGGGACAAGTGAAACATTCTTTGTAGATAACTTTTTAATTGTAGATGATACGACATTAGGGAACAAAGGTGACAAAAAAGGCTTTATCGGAGATCTAGAAAATTTTGTTACTTTGTTTGATCGCAAGAAAGATACACTTAGTTGGGTGAATGCGAATGACTATTTTGGGAAACGGTTGATTTTACATACCCGATTTGATGTAAAAAAAGTTGAAGCAGATTGTGGTTACTTTATTCAATGGAACTAGGAGAAAGAAATGGATATTAATCAAGTATTTGAAACACTGGATGATCTAGATAATAAAAAAAGTAAGATTAATTCAGCACGAGAACAGTTAAGCGAAAAAAGGAAAAGCCTGTTAGGCAATCAAGCAGTTTCATTTGAGAACATAGATTCTTTTTTGTCAAATAACTTAGAATCTTTAGAGCAGCTGGGAAAGATGGAAAAAGCTATTAATGGCCTTCAGGAAAAATTTGATAGTGATTTTTCAGAAGCTAATGCAGTCATCTTTGAATACATTTTTAAAGAAACTAAGCAACGGATGGAAACTAAGAAGATCTATAAACAATACCGAAAGAAACTTAGACGAATTTTGGACGCATATGATGAAATTCAAGAACTGAAGAAGGATGTAGAAGAAATTCATACAGGTGTAGTCAGAGAAATAAGTCAGAGACATTCTCTATCGCCGTATCGAACAGAAGTAAGTCCGCTTACTGTCCTACCATTCTTAACCCCTGATTCTAGCGGATGGATGAATTTTTCTAAGGAATATCGGGACATTAAAGAGTATTTAGAAAAATAGGGAACAAATTAAGTAAGGCTAGTGATATATGGCTCAAACAAAAGAAATATCGCTAGTCCTACTTTTATGCTTTACTAAGTTTCACATAACAAAGTAAGCATAAACTGAAAAGAAGTAATAGCTTGAAAGCAAGGTATATCAGGGGTTTACAGAATGGAGTGAGTTTCACAGAATGTAAGATATGAGAAACTGAGGGGATAAATTAAAGAAATTTCCCTTGAACTTGTCATACTGAAGAGTTGTCAAACTTAAAACAATGATACCTGATAAGTGGAGTGTTGGAAGGCTTTTAGCGCTTTTTGTCAGTTTGACAGAATTTACAATTTGACAAATTGCAAGATAAAAAATTTTTAAAATTTAAGTGGAGGTACTTGCCTATGTACGAGTTGAGTAACAGAGACTTGGACGGGATAGATATTGAGTTAGGACGGTATAGAACGCTTGCTAATAAAATTTATTTGAGAAGACAGGAACTAATACATAATAAGAAACATAGCGCTGAAGATTATACTGGTGGGAAAGGCAAGACAGTATCTAGTCCTACTGAAGCGACAATCATTAGAATTGAAGAAGACCAAACACTAAGATATTTAGAAGGCTTCAAACTAGTTGTAGATACCTTGATGGAAAACTTAATTGAAAGTGATCTAGTCATTTTTAAAATGAGATATTTAGAAGCTGGTGCGACTTGGGAAGACGTGGCAGAGAAACTAAATAAAACTACTCGTTATATAAATAG
>CAURTW010000081.1:0-6423 GCA_963527705.1 uncultured Streptococcus sp. | reverse complement strand
GGCTTGGATGAAGTCCAGCTGCAACCAAACCAGCGATATGGGCCATATCGACCATAAGCTTAGCCCCAACAGCATCTGCGATTTCACGGAATTTTGAGAAGTCGATAATTTGAGAATAAGCTGATGCACCTGCTACGATTAGTTTTGGTTTTACTTCTTGGGCTTGTTTCAAGATTGCATCAAAGTCCAAGAGTTCCGTTTCAGGATCCACACTGTAAGAAACAAAGTTGTAGGTTTGACCAGAGAAGCTAACTGGAGCTCCGTGGGTCAAGTGTCCACCTGCTGCCAAATCCATCCCCATAACGGTATCACCTGGCTCAATCAAGGCCATGTAAGCCGCACAGTTGGCTTGGCTTCCTGAGTGAGGTTGGACATTGGCGAATTTAGCACCGAAAATTTCTTTTGCACGTTCAATAGCTAAAGTTTCTACCACGTCTACTACATCAGTTCCACCATAATAACGGCGTCCTGGGTAACCCTCGGCATATTTGTTTGTCAAGATAGACCCTTGAGCTGCCATAACAGCCTTGGAAACCACGTTTTCCGAAGCAATCAACTCGATATTGTTTTGTTGGCGTTCTTCTTCTTTGGCAATAGCATTCCAGAGATTAGCATCGTATGCTTTAAAATCGTCTTTGTCAAAAATCATAGGTCTTCTCCTTTATAGTGTGACTGGTCCTTTAGTTTGTTTTTCCAATAAGAAAATAAACTAAAAGATGCGAATAAACCGTTTCTGCATTTTATCACAAGTATAACCAACTTTTTCATAAAATGCATGAGCTCCCAGACGATGATCAGCAGAGTTTAAGCGGATAAACCCATACCCCCGTCTTTTTGCTTCTTGATCCAACCCTTGCAGTAAGCTTTTACCGATACCTTGCCCTTGTGCTTGAGGCGAAACCGCTAAGCCTAAGATATTAAATCCTACTTTGGAATAAAGGGATTCATAAACTTCAGCATGGACATAGCCAAGTAGGACATGACTGGCTGCATCCTCATAGCCAAGTAGGAAATGATGAGAATCCTGAGATAATTTAGCTAGTTGACTAGCTGTGTCCTCTGGACTAAAAGAATAACCCAAAGCCTCTTGGTTAATCTCACATATAGCATTCACATCTGTTTCTTGCAAATCTCTTAGCATCTCATTCCTCCTCAAAAGAAATCTCTGGCAACCGAGCAAGAATATCTTCTCGCTTAATCGCCCCCTGGCGCAAGATTTTCACCTTGTCTCCAGACAAATCCAAAATAGTCGAATCCTGTCCAGTTAGAAAAGCGTCGTCCTCCAGACCCAAAACCTCTTGGTCAAAATCCTCTAGAATTTGAGCAAAGGTCACTCCACTCGCCTGACCCGAGATATTGGCAGACGGCCCAATCAAAGGACCTGTCTCTCGAATCAAATCAAGTGTAATGGGGTGACTCGGCATCCGAAATCCGACAGTTGCAAGACCAGAGTTGACCCAATAGGGAACTCGGTCATTGGCTTCGAGAATAATGGTCAAGGGACCTGGTAAAAAGGTCTCTACAAGTTTTTGTAGATAAGTTGGCTGGTTCTTTGAAAAGTGCAAGATGTCCTCTAGAGAAGCGACATTAAGATTGAGTGCCTTATCTCTAGGACGACGTTTGAGTTGGTAAACATGGTCGACAGCTTTTTCTTCTAAGGCCTTAGCAAAGAGACCGTAAACTGTCTCTGTAGGCAAAATGACTGCCCCACCCATTTCCAACTCTTGTCTAATCCTGTCCATCATCAACTACAACCATCCTATCTTGACCAAATTGGTCCTTGAGTGTTCGTACTCGTTTTTCAGGAAGATGTTTCCTAAAAAGCGCAGGAACAATTTGACCTTGCTTGTATCCAATTTCAAGGTAAATCTTACCACCATCTGTGAGATAGTCTTTTGCATCTTCCGCAATTCTGCGGTAAATAGCTAGGCCATCCTCATCTGCAAAGAGAGCTAGATGAGGTTCTGAATGCAAAACATTCAAACCAACCTCTGACTCATCTTCACGAGAGATATAGGGTGGATTGGATACAATTATATCATATTTTTCAGAAATTTCTGCAAAACAATCCGATTTTTTAAAAAATATATTAAGATTTTGATTGCTAGCATTCTCTGATGCAAGCTCTAAGGCGTCTTGTGAAATATCTGCTGCTGTCACTGACCAATCCGGTCTGTTTTTAGCTAATCCAAGGGCTATGGCACCACTTCCAGTCCCGATATCTAGAACCTTAAGATTTTCCTCAGGATTTTCTGTGAGGATGAGTTCCACCAACTCTTCTGTCTCTGGACGAGGAATCAAAACCCGCTCATCTACTTTTAACTGCATTCCAAAGAATTCTGCGTGACCAATGATATACTGAGCTGGTTTGTGGGCCGTTAACTGCTGGTAAATTTCCTCTACAAATTGTTTTTCTTCCTCTGTTACTTCTTGCTGGAGGGCAAAGACGAAATCTGTAAAAGAGAGTTTTTTCAGGCTACGATAGACAAAAGAGAGGCTTTCTGCTTCCTCTCCTTGTCTTATCAATTCTTCTTCAAAATCTGAAAATAATTGAGCTAATTTCATTATTTGTTTAATTCTTCTAATTTTTGTGTTTGGTCATAAAGAACCAAGGCATCCACAACTTCATCCAATTTACCAGACAAGATGGTATCTAGTTTTTGGAGAGTCAAGCCAATACGGTGGTCTGTGACACGGTTTTGTGGGAAGTTATATGTACGAATACGTTCTGAACGGTCACCAGTACCGATAGTAGACTTACGTTCAGCGTCTTGTTCATCCTGGGCAATTTGTGCAAAGTGGTCAGCAACACGCGCACGGATGATTTTCATGGCCTTCTCACGGTTTTTCTGCTGGGTACGTTCTTCCTGCATCTCAACCTTGATATTGGTTGGCAAGTGAACGATACGAACGGCAGTCGCAACCTTATTGACGTTCTGTCCACCAGCACCAGATGCGTGGTAGATATCAACACGAAGGTCTTTTGGATCAATATCGTATTCTACTTCTTCGACTTCAGGCATAACAAGAACTGTCGCAGTTGAAGTGTGGACACGACCTTGGCTTTCTGTCACAGGGACACGTTGCACACGGTGGGCACCTGATTCGTACTTAAGCTTAGAATATACAGATTGACCAGAAACCATAGCAACCACTTCCTTGAAACCACCGACACCATTCATAGAAGCTTCCATGACTTCAAAGCGCCAGCCTTGGGCTTCCGCATACTTTTGGTACATAGTTAGCAAATCTCCGGCGAAAAGTGCCGCTTCGTCACCACCAGCCGCTCCACGAATTTCAAGGATGATGTTCTTGTCATCGTTTGGATCCTTTGGAAGGAGCAAGATTTTCAATTTTTCTTCGTATTCTTCTTTTTCAGCCTTGGCATCTTTGAGCTCTTGCTTGGCCATTTCTTCCAAGTCCGCATCTCCGCCTGATTCCTTAATCATCTCTTCGGCATCAACGATGTTTTGAAGGACTTGTTTGTACTCACGGTAGGCTGTTACCGTATCGCGAGTGGAAGCCTCTTCTTTGGACAATTCCATGAAACGTTTGGTATCAGATACCACATCAGGGTCACTGAGCAATTCTCCTAATTCTTCATAACGGTCTTCTACAGCTTGTAGTTGATCATAGATGTTCATTTTTTCTCCTTACTTTCTCAATTGTTAAATCATAGATTGCTACTACTTCGTTCTCAAATATTTCCCCAGTTTCTTTAAATCCATAACTGAGGTAACAAGATCTTGCATGTTCATTTTCTGGTTCATAAGACAACCAAAGTTTATTGCCTAAACCTGCTGGCGCTATCCGAACATAGTCCAGCACTTTATCCATAATTGGTTTAAAATATCCTTGATTTTGAAAATTCTTATCAATCATAAAACGAAATAGTAAATAATTTCCACTACTAATTCCGATCTTTTTATCATAAGCTATCATCACAAAACCTATAATTGCATCATTATCATAAACTGCCAATGGAGCTACAAAATCTCCATTTTTAGTGTAGACATATGCTTCAGCTAAACTAATTGCGTTGGTTGCAATGAATTGTTTTTGATATTCCTTGACATCCAAATTCAAAACATCAAAATAATTTTCCATTGTAACATCTCTTAGTTCAATTGTCATAGTTTTGCTCCTTGTTAGAGGTTATCATTGGCGCAAAATAATGTTTACGGCAAACCGAGATATAGGTTTCATTGCCACCGATTTGAATTTGTTCGCCATCATAGACTGGCACACCATCGTGCGTACGCAACACCATAGTCGCCTTTTTCTTACAGTACTGACAAATGGTCTTGATTTCGTCAATCTTGTCTGCTAAGAGCAAGAGGTATTTGGAACCTTCGAACAATTCATTGCGAAAGTCATTCTTCAAACCAAAAGCCATGACAGGTATGTCTAACTCATCAACAACACGAGCTAGGTCGTAAACATGGTGACGCTTGAGAAATTGAGCCTCATCGACCAACACACAGTAAGGTTTTTCAGGTAAATCTAGGATATAGCCGAAGATATCCGTCGTTTCCTCAATCGCAATAGCTGGGCGTTTCATACCAATCCGACTGGATACATAGCCAACTCCGTCACGCGTATCCAGAGCCGAAGTCATAATCACAACTCCCTTTCCTTGCTCCTCGTAGTTATAGGCCACCTTGAGAATCTCAATCGTCTTACCAGAGTTCATGGTCCCATAACGATAATACAACTGTGCCATGCTTCTATTTCACGTCCATTTCTAAATTTTTGCTACATTCTAGTATATCATAATTTTCTGAAGCTTTAAACGGCAAAATGTGGTAAAATAGAAGAAATCAAAAACTAGTGGAGGAAGCTATTATGCCATTTGTACGCATCGATTTATTTGAAGGTCGCACGCTCGAGCAAAAGAAAGCTCTTGCTAAGGAAGTGACGGAAGCTGTTGTCCGTAACACTGGAGCACCTCAATCTGCTGTTCATGTCATCATCAACGACATGCCAGAAGGAACTTACTTCCCACAAGGGGAAATGCGCACCAAATAAACTAGCTTAAGCAGAATTGCTTAGGCTTTTTCAATCTCCAAGTAGCATCCATTGAAGAAATAGTCTAATTTTGTTACAATTTGAAGAGATGCTTGGATACCTATCCTAAGAAAAGAAATACAAAAGGAAATAGTATGATTACACGTGAATTTGATACCATCGCTGCTATCTCTACTCCACTAGGTGAAGGGGCTATTGGTATTGTCCGCCTGAGCGGAACAGAAAGTTTTGCTATTGCGCAAAAGATTTTTAAAGGAAAAGACTTGAACAAGGTTGCCAGCCACACTCTCAACTACGGTCACATTATTGATCCTCTGACTGGTAAAGTCATGGACGAAGTCATGATTGGGGCTATGAAATCTCCAAAAACCTTCACTCGTGAAGATATTATCGAGATTAACACCCATGGTGGGATTGCGGTGACCAATGAGATTCTCCAGCTAGCTATCCGTGAAGGAGCTCGGTTGGCAGAACCCGGTGAATTTACCAAGCGTGCCTTTCTAAACGGTCGTGTGGATTTGACTCAGGCTGAGGCGGTGATGGACATCATCCGTGCCAAGACAGATAAGGCCATGAATATCGCAGTCAAACAATTGGACGGTTCTCTTTCTGATCTTATCAATAATACCCGCCAAGAAATCCTCAATACGCTTGCCCAAGTTGAGGTCAATATCGACTATCCTGAGTATGACGATGTTGAGGAAGCTACTACCGCTGTTGTCCGTGAGAAGACTATGGAGTTTGAGCAATTGCTAACCAATCTCCTTAAAACAGCTCGTCGCGGTAAGATACTTCGTGAGGGAATTTCAACTGCCATCATCGGACGCCCCAACGTTGGTAAATCGAGCCTCCTCAACAATCTCCTTCGTGAGGACAAGGCCATCGTTACAGACATCGCTGGTACCACCCGTGATGTCATCGAAGAATACGTCAATATCAATGGTGTTCCTCTCAAATTGATTGATACAGCTGGTATTCGGGATACAGATGATATCGTGGAACAAATCGGTGTCGAACGTTCTAGAAAAGCCCTCAAGGAAGCTGACTTGGTACTACTAGTACTAAATGCCAGTGAACCACTGACCGCCCAAGATCGCCAACTCTTAGAAATCAGCCAAGATACCAACCGCATTATTCTACTTAATAAAACGGATCTTCCTGAAGCGATTGAAACTTCAGAACTCCCTGAAGATGTCATCCGTATTTCAGTTCTTAAAAACCAAAACATTGATAAGATCGAAGAGCGTATTAACGATCTCTTCTTTGAAAATGCTGGTTTGGTCGAGCAAGATGCTACTTACTTGTCAAATGCCCGTCATATTTCCTTGATTGAAAAAGCAGTTGAAAGCCTACAAGCTGTTAATGAAGGTCTTGAACTGGGGATGCCAGTTGATT
>CAURTW010000080.1:0-6435 GCA_963527705.1 uncultured Streptococcus sp. | reverse complement strand
TACAGAACTAAATCCTTCGGATAAATTAATTGTCTAACTTTTGGGGGTCAGTACATTATCAGATGCTGAAAACTTTGATAATATGCGTTTTATTATGGAAAGATTTACTTTATCTTATCCTGAACTGGCGTTATTGCTCCGCATCTCTTAAGTTGTCTGACTTGACTTTCTTGATGGAAATTATATAATAGTTGTCACGATAATAATTACATCTGGGAAAGAGGGCCATTTATGACCTATGAATACAAGAGTCACATTTATTTAGCAGAAGCAGTTTTAAATGTAAAGGATTTGACAAGTCAAACAGCCTTTTATCAGCAAGTGCTTGGTTTAGAAATCTTATCTCAAACTGAGACAGAGTCCATTCTGGGACTTGGAGGAAAAGCCTTGGTACACTTGATTCAAGCACAAGAGAGCGGTGAAGTAAGGGAACATTATGGTCTTTACCATCTGGCTATTCTTTTGCCGACACGCAAGGCTTTGGCAGATGTCTTAAAACACCTGACAGATTTACAGATTTCTCTTGTCGGCGGTGCAGACCACGGTTACAGTGAGGCCCTTTATTTGGAGGATTTGGAGGGAAATGGCATTGAACTCTATCGAGATAAGCCGGTTTCCACATGGGATATTCGAGAAGATGGATGCATTATCGGAGTGACGGAGGCCCTTGCGGCACAGGATATCTATGAGTTGGGGGAAAGAGTAGAGCCTTTTATCCTAGCAGAAGGTACGAGAATGGGGCATATCCACCTGTCCGTCAAGGATAGTCGAAAGTCCAGCCAGTTTTATCAAAATGTGTTAGGGCTAGAGGATAAATTCAGTGTACCTAGTGCTAGTTGGATTGCAGCTGGGGACTACCATCATCATTTGGCAGTCAACGAATGGGGAGGAAAAGGTCTGGCTCCGCGTAAGCAAGGCTTGCCAGGTTTGGCCTACTATGTCATCGAAGTTGCAAGTAAAGAAGAACTATTAACGATTGCGCAGCGAGCACAAGAAGTTGATGCACCAATCAAGTGGTCGACATCGAGCCAGTTGGAAATTACAGACCCAGATGGAATTGTGACTCGTGTTCGCTTAGACAGGATATGATGACAATCAGAGGATCAATTGTGGAAAGTGCTCCTTATCCTAGTCAGATATGTCGAAAATTGATATGATAGTAGGGAATAAGGAGAAAAATACTATGACTAGCGAATACCAGAAAATGATAGCAGGCGAGTTTTACCGTCCATCAGACCCAGAACTGAGAGCCTTAGCTCAAGCTTCTCGCCAAAAACAGGCTGCTTTTAACAAGGAAGAAGATCCCTTAAAGGGAGCCGAAATCATCAAGACTTGGTTCGGCTCGACTGGACAAAATATCTTTGTCAATCCACGACTGGTAGTCGATTATGGAGTCAATATCCATCTAGGGGAAAATTTTTATTCTAATTGGAACTTGACCATGCTGGATGTTTGTCCGATTCGCATCGGGAACAATGCTATGATTGGTCCCAACTGTCAGTTCTTGACTCCCCTCCATCCATTGGACCCGCAGGAACGTAATTCAGGTGTTGAATACGGCAAGCCTATTACTATCGGAGATAATTTCTGGGCTGGAGGAGGTGTCATTGTCCTTCCTGGAGTAACACTGGGCAATAATGTTGTTGCTGGAGCAGGGGCTGTAATCACCAAGTCCTTCGGCGACAACGTTGTCCTAGCTGGTAATCCTGCGCGTGTGATTAAGGAGATACCTGTTAAATAAAGAGATTGGTAAAAAAGTTTTTAAGATAAGAAAAGCGCATCATATCAGGTGTTTAAAAAACGTTGATATGATGCCTTTTATCATAAATTAGATTAACTTTTTTTCAATTGAGTGTTTACCTAGCTTTTTGAGAGGTTTCACGCTAGAAGTTTTACAAATTCTTTCTCTTCTTAGCATTTTTGGTCAGGGAAACCTGGTAAGTATCCTGTTCTCTAGTGAGGTAATTGATGATTTGAAAGTCGTTGGTTTGAGCCTTGAAATCCACTTCATAGACAGTGGTGACCTGTTCTCCATCATTGCTGGTATCAATCGAGATAAGGTCTAACTCAGTACAGAATTGTGATAGCCCAGATTGGATAGTTTGGAGTTGCTTTTCTTGGTTGGCAATTGTGATGGTTAATAGTCTGCGACGTTGGTGATTGCTCTTGCTTTGTTGCTTTTCTAAAAGAAGCCATACTGCTAAGATAAAGACGGTGAAGAGAATAGCTAGAGCTAGGTAGCCTGTCCCTGCTGCCAGCCCGATAATCATGGCAAGGAAGATCGCAATTAGCTCCCGTGAGCCACTGGTAGCTGAACGGAAACGAATGAGGCTAAAGGTTCCTGCAACAGCGATAGAGGTTCCTAAGCTGCCATTTACCAGAAAGATGACCAAGGTCATCAAGCAGGGGAGTAGGGTCAAACTAACAGCAAATTCCCGTGTATAGAGGGTACGGTGTTTGTAAGCCCAGGTCAGCGCCAAACCTAAAATCAGGCTGACCAAGAGAGCCAGAAAGAGCTGGATAGGATTGGCAGTGGCAGTTGTGTCGTTGAAGATAGAGTTGAAAAGATTAGACATAAGTAGTACCTACACTTTCTGTGCTTGGTCGTGGGCTATAGTCCAGCCCTTGAGACTTGTGGTAGGCACAGCTGTATTTTGAAAATTTCTGCTCTACCAGTCCATATTGGTCGAGAATATCTTGTAGCCATTGGGGTTTTCTACCAGGTGCTTTAATTTCCATGATGACAATGTCCTCGTTTAGTAGAGGGCAACCGTCCTTTCCTGAGAATAAACTGACATTATTATCACGATAGGTTAGATTTTGGTCAATGGTGATACGAATTTTATTGTAGGGAAATTCGCTAATCTCTTTCTTTTCCTTGAGAGAAAAACGGTCGTAGTAAATATACATACGAGGGATAATTGCTTGCTGATATTCCTCTTGGAGTTGTTGAATTTTTTCAATTATCATTCGGTCCTTGATACTGCTATCCAGCTGTCCCTTGGTCATAAACTGGGTGATAGACTGGGGAGTCGATAAGAGACGATGTTTTCGTCCGACACCAGCTCTGTCCTTAGATTTGATTTCTAAAAATACCTGACTATCAGGCTGGACTTGACTGAGATAGGTTCGCATCCGAATCTTTTCTTTACGCTTAGTACCTTGGCCATCCTCCTGAATCATATCAAATTGCTCTGTATCAAAGTAGATGTTGGAAATGGTCGAAGTTGGATAATCATCCTCTACGAGGTATATTTTTAAGTCCTCTATTAAATTAGCCAAGTCACCCTTGGCAACGACATATTTGGTTTCAATTCGTTTAAAGCTTGTTTCAATTGGTTTCATAAATCCTGTCTCCTTTATCAAACTATTTCAGTACACTATCTTATTAGCAGATGGGTGTGTCTGGGCAAGTTGAACTTGCTTGTAATTAGTCTATGGAATTTTCCTAAAACTTTTGTTAAAGATAACTTAACTGAAACTGAACTTAAGAAAACTTTCAGAAAAAGTTTAGATTTTTTTCAGACTTACCCTGTAAACTAAGGTCAAGCTAAAGGAAGGCGAGGAAAAAAGTATGAAATCAAAAAAATGGACTCTAATCTTAACCAGTTTAACAGCTTTGACCTTGATGACAGCTTGTGGGCAGTCAACGACCAAGTCAAGTACAACTGCAGCGGCAGATACCACTGCTATCACAACTTCAGCTAAAAACAGTCAATCTTCTTACTTTACAGAAAAGGACTACGACACTTCTTATGATGAAAGCACTGCTTCTAAGATTGAGTTATCTGGCTCATCTGCAAGTATCTCTGGAGACGGGGTGACAGTTTCTGGCTCAACGGTGACCATCTCAAAAGCAGGTACCTATGTGATTTCAGGTCAGTCTGACGGAGTGCAGATTAAGGTAGAGGCAGATAAGTCGGCAGATGTTCATCTAGTCCTAAAAGGTGCGACCATGACCAATACAGATGCAGCTATTTCGGCTACAAGCGCAGGTCATGTCTACCTCACTCTAGCAGAGGGAACCACCAACAGTCTCTCTGACTCAAGCTCTAACAGTGATGAAAAGGCAAATGCCGCTCTCTTTTCTAAGTTTGATTTGACCATCAATGGCTCAGGAACTCTCAATGTAGATGGCAAGAAAAGCAATGCTATCAAGGCTAACGACACCCTCCACATCACAGGTGGAACATTTAACGTCACATCAGTTGGCGATGCCTTTAATGTCAATGATGAACTTAATGTCACTGGTGCGACCATGACGATTGATGCCAAGGAAGATGGTGTTAAAGTTGATAATGATGACGATATGACTGTCGGAAATATGTATTTAGCTAACAATACCATAACAGTCACAGCAGGGGATGATGGCATTCACGCTTCTGGAAATCTAGTGATTGATAGTGGTACTTACACAGTCAAGAATGCGACTGAAGGAATTGAAGGGAAATCCATTACGATCAATGGTGGCGATATCAATGTCTACTCGACAGATGATGGAGTCAATGCAGCCAATAAAAATGCCCAGCAAAGTGATATTTACTTTACTATGACAGGTGGAAATCTAACTGTAGAAGTCGGTCAAGGTGACACAGATCCAATCGACTCAAACGGAAATATAACGGTCACAGGTGGAACTATTAAATTAATAGGACAATCAGGCTTTGACTTTGATGGAACAGCAACTTACACAGGTGGGGATATTTACATTAACGGCGAAAAACAAACTGATATTGTCAATTCTATGCCTGGAGGTGGTGGACCAAATGGAGGACCTCAAGGAAATGGTGGTCCTGGCGGTCCAGCCCCTGGTGGACAAGGATAAACAAAAAAGGATAGCATTCAATTAGAATGGCTATCTTTTTATATGGGTGATAAATTGATATGTTACGAGGGATTATATAATCGTAGCTTTCAAAGGCTAAATTGTTCAGTCATCCGTTTTTGTTTACTTAAATTTCTTGAATTTTAAGAAGGTATTGAGTAGTTTTCCCTTAAATGTTTTGTTTTGGTAGGCGATTGTGAGGGAATTGAAAAATTCAACTGCTAGGTGTTCTTGGTGACCGAGCTCCATCTAGCTTGGGGTTTCTTCTGGGGAAAAGACGCCTAATTTGATGCGGAGTCCGCCTTTTTTCATCTTGAACTGATGCATACCATACATCTTGATATCAAGGCTTGTATCGGACATGAGAGTAGCAGTATCACCTGCCATAGAAATTTTTGTATCGGCATCCGGAACGCCTGTTTTTTCAGTATCTAGACTGATAAAGATTTTTTGATAAGTTGGTTGACCGTACTCTCCAATCAACTCCTCACTTCCTGTCCACCGTGAACTCCAGCAAATACAAAATGTTCAGGGTGAATTTTAAAAGGAAGTGCTTGGTCACCCATTTTATTTAGTCCTTGGTTGAAGGCGAAGAAATCTCTCAAAGTAAATCCATCCACGTAAGCAGCTTGTAGGTTACGTCCCTTAACCGAATTCTTAGAAATGCCATGCCGCATTTGGTCTGATTCTGCTAGACGGTCAGCGTAGAGTTCGAGGATTTTTTGACTTCCAAGGGCTAATTTGGTTTCAATTAGGTCTTGAAAATTTCTTAGTCTGTTTCATATAAAAATGAGTAAAATAAATTCCCATTACCAAGGTCATTAGAGTTGCGATAGCAATGACGATGGTTGGATTAGCCGAGAAAAGTAGAGGGAAAATAGGCCTTTAAAAAGTGGACAGAAAGACCATTTCGGAGTATAGAGAGGAAGTTCAAAAACATTTTTAGAAATAAGACATGTGCATTATAAACATCAGATACGAATCTGGTGCTTTATTTTTTAAAGAATTTCAACTTTTTTCTTGACAAGTGAGTAAACACTCACTATAATAGGTCTATATTCAGTAAGTGAGTAAACACTCACCTAGGAGGAAGCATATGAAAAAATTGCTACATTTACAAGATTTGGATAAGTCTTTTTGTCGTCAAATGGTTTTGAATCATGTCAGCTTTGAATTGCAGCCGGGAGAAATTATAGGCTTAATAGGTCCGTCTGGTGCTGGTAAATCGACTATGATTAAGACTATGTTAGGGATGGAAAAAGCTGATGGAGGGGTTGCTTTGGTATTGGATCATACTATGCCCAATCGTCATATTTTAGTAGATATTGGTTATATGGCCCAGTCAGATGCCTTATATGAGGCTTTGTCAGGTCAAGAAAATCTGGAATTTTTTGGTCAGCTAAAAGGGCTATCCAAAAGAGATCTGACAGCTGAAATTGCCCATGTGGCTCAAGTTGTGGATCTGACAGAGCATTTGAATAAAACGGTATCCGGTTATTCTGGAGGAATGAAGCGACGCTTGTCTTTAGCCATCGCGCTTCTGGGGAATCCTCAGCTCTTGATTTTGGACGAACCGACAGTTGGAATCGACCCTTCTCTTCGAAAGAAAA
>CAURTW010000079.1:0-6534 GCA_963527705.1 uncultured Streptococcus sp. | reverse complement strand
AACTGGTTGTAATCCCAGTCACAGCCAAGGTCCCACCCATCAGCCAGTTATTTAAAAGCTTCGTATTATCAGGGAGTTGGGTCCAAGCATCCGTCAAGTTCTTCTGCAAAAAAATGATATAAAGCAGGAAGGAAATCAATGCCCCCAATAATGAGAAAAATACTCCTGAACGATTACGAAAATATAAGATAAAATTCCGTTTCAATAAAGCTAACATTAGCGAACCTCTCTTCCTGTAAGTGCAATAAAGGCATCATCCATAGTGCCCGGACGAAACTCAAAAGAATCAATTTCTTCTCGAACTTTTGCCAAATATTCAATGGCTTCCTGTGACGTCCTTGGATAAAAAAGATATTCCAACTCATTTTCTTCCTCTACTGTCATTCCAGTCTGTAACAACTTTTCTAAATCCTTCATTTCTTTAAAACGAATTTTTAGGATATTAGAAGCATACTGACTTTTAATAGCAGTCGCAGAACCTTGCGCAATCACTTTCCCATGATCAACGATATAGATCTGATCCGCTTCATCCGCTTCATCCAGATAATGAGTCGTTAAGATAATAGTCATCCCTTCATCCTTTTGTAGTCGATACAGTAGATCCCAGATGGATTTGCGAGTTTGAATATCAAGACCTGTCGTTGGTTCATCCAAGAAAAGAATATCTGGTCGCGAAAGAAGAGCACGCGCAATATCAACCCGACGTTTTTGCCCACCTGACAAAGTCCCATATAGTTGTTTCTGGAAAGCAGTCAAACCCAGTTGATGAATCAAATCATCCACACGACTTGCCGCAATCTCCTTATATTGTTGAGCACGAATCGTGAGATTTTCCCTAACCGTCAACATCTCATCCAGTACACTAGCTTGAAAAACCACTCCGATTTTCGTATTTGGCGCATATCGAATCTGACCTTGTGTCGGCTTTTTCAAACCGATTAACATGGAAATGGTGGTTGATTTCCCTGCACCATTGGGTCCCAAAATAGCATTGAAACTTCCTTTTTCAAACTCTAACTGAATATCATCGACAGCCATATGAGTACCGTACCGTTTAGTCAAATGTTTAGCTTGTAAAATCATATTTCTTCCCTCCTTTTATCTCACTAGTTTAACAAAAATAATGACAGAAAAATCGACTTTTGAGATAAGTGGTTAAAATAAAAGGTTAAGTGGTGAGATAATTAGGGTTAAGTTAAAGTAGAGAAGGCTACAGCCATTTTTCTCCTACCGAATTGCTAAATGAAGCTTAAAAACACTTACAAAAACACATTATATTTTTAAATATGCGCTATAAAAGAGATGTTTTACCGCATCTGACCGAAAAATTCAAGAATCGGTAGTATTATTCTCGCCAAATCAAACAATAAAAAATTAACTAGAAATCATGACACACAATCCCTTCTATCAAAATGAAACTGCTGAATATGATATGATTGAATTTGAAGCAAGTAAGTATTGTCCTGAATTTGAAACTTCCATTAGCCAAATTTTTAACGACAAGTAAATCCATTAGGAAATAATCTATGAAAAGAATTTTCAATACAAGCAAAAAACAGCTCTTTTTATCCGAGAAGAGCTGTTCTATTTTATGAAAGAGAAAGTCACTAGTAACTCTTGTACTTCTCTCTACGTTTTTACTGTTTGTATTCAAATTTCTCTTGTTTTAGTGTTTGCTTTTGTAGACTGGACTACCAACCAGAACTGTGTTTTTATCTTAGTTGGGACTATTATAGTACGGTTCAGGACTATCTACAAATTCTTCAGATGTGTATCAAAAAAACTTATCGTAGCAAACCAAGAGTCTACACTTTCTTTCATTAATAAGCGCCAATCTTTTCGATAACGATGATTCGGTTGATAAGCAACCGTCAACATATGCCCTGTTTCATGGTATTTTTTAAACAAAATGGATTCCCCTTTATAATGTGAAATGATATCATCTATCGCGGATGATGCATTCCATATTTCATCAACATCGCTTCCTAGTAATAATAAAGGAGAGGAAATTTTACTCACATCAATCTGGGCCCTACTATCTTCAGGAATATGTTTTCCAAAAAACTTGTTTAACAAGTAATTTCCTAACTGAAATTTTTGATACGGAAGTTCTTTTTGCAAATATGTCCAAGAAGATGAATTAGAATTGAGTTTTCCCTTTATTCCCTCAAATATTACATTTGAGGGAGAATTGAGTACTAAACATTGCACATCATCCAAAATACTTTGTCCAGCCAGAACAAGCTCTGCTCCTTTAGAGCGACCATATATTCCTATTTTTGTATTATCAACTTGAGGATGATGATATAGAAAATCTTTCGCCTCTTCCAGACATTCTATCGGAATTCGTTCTAAATTTTGGGGTAATCCCTCTAAACCAAAATAAGCTATCGCAAGACAAATATAGCCTCTTGAAGATAAAAGTTGGGCAATATTTTGAGCTTTTTCAATTCTCCCCTCACTACCGCTAACAATAATCACGGCTGGCGCCCTTCTTAACTTTTCATCATAGAATAATCGACCTTGAAAATGCTTGTCATAGATATCTTGATATCTTACTCCTAGATTCATATAACGCCTTACGAAACTTTGCTCCGCGACCACATCTTTCCCCAGCTTGATTTTAATTTCAACACCAAAACAATCTCGTAATGGAATTCTATCAAGAGAACTCGGTAATCTCCTTTTCCTATTCTTCAACGGTTTCGCATTAAAGAATAATCCCATTTCTGAAACTCCTTTATAAGATCCCGAAATAGATGCTGTCTGAGAGGTATCAATCATACCGTCCTGATCAGATAAAAAAATTGCGGTTGATTTCCATATAACATCATGATCTAAAAGCACGGGAGCATTTATACAGTAATAATCAGACAGGTACATTTCTACACAATACATTGCCCTTGGTTCTAAACCATTAATAGCAATATAAAAAGATTCATCCGCTAGATCTGTTTGTGAAATCAGTTCTATGTTTACAGTCATATCTTCTCCTTTTTGTTAATTTACTTAACAATTGTATTTAAAATTTACCGCGACTTTTACCACGGTAATTCTCCCCACACCTTTTCAATATCATCCATCAATTTCACAACTGTTTGAAGTTCCACCTCGCTATAGTTGTTTAAAACTGAAAAGATTGATTTTTCAATATGTGCTTGTTGCTCCTTATGGATTTTAAAAACTTCGATGCCTTTTTCAGATAATCTCAAATATTTATTTTTCCCATTATTCGGATCAAAATCAAAAACAACTAAATTTTTTTGAATCAATCTCCTAACACTTTGAGTTATTGCACTTCTTGAAACTTCTAATAATTCAGATAATTTTACTAGATTTAAGGGCTGATTTTCCCCAATCACAACAATCAGATGTACCTCATTCAACGTAATGGATTTGTCAACACCACTTTTATGTTGATTTTTTTTTAACTCTTCAAACGCTAAAATAAACCTATTGAAACGATTATTAAATGCAATAAATTCTTTTTTATCCATAATCTCTCTCTTTTGTTAATCATATTAACAAAAGAGAAACTTCCTGTCAAATAAAAAATCCCCCAGATTCTACTCTGAAGGATTCCTATCTTATTTCACAACAATGTTAACCAATTTATTCGGTACCGCAATCACTTTCACGATTTCCTTACCATCAATTTCTGCTTTAACTTTTTCATCAGCTAGAGCAATCTCTTGCAATTCTTCGCGTGATAGGTCTTTAGCGACCATGAGTTTGACACGAACTTTTCCTTTGATTTGAACAACGATTTCGATTTCATCTTCAACCAATTTGCTTTCGTCCCATGTTGGCCAAGCCACGTAAGAGATGGACTCACCTGTTACTGCAACAGTTTGCCAGAGTTCTTCTGCCAAGTGAGGTGCAAATGGTGCAATCAATTGGATAAAGCCTTTAGCGTAGTCCACATAGAGCTTGTCTTCCTTGTTAGCAGCGTTGACAAAGACCATAAGTTGGGCAATAGCCGTGTTGAATTTCAATGATTCAATTTGTTCTGTGACAACTTTAACAGTTTCGTTGTAAACCTTGTCGAGAGAGCCATTGTTTTCTGCAAGGATTTCCTTGCTTGTAATCAAACGGTAAACACGGTCAAGGAACTTACGGCTTCCTTCCAGACCTTCTTCTGACCAAGCGATTGAAGCATCAAGTGGCCCCATGAACATTTCATAGACACGAAGGGTGTCGGCACCGTATTGTTCCACCACATCGTCTGGGTTAACAACGTTCTTGAGGGATTTAGACATCTTGGCTGGTGCTTGCTCCAACTCTTCTCCTGTTTCCACATGGAAGAAAGAACCGTCACGTTTTTCAACCTTATCAGTCGCTACAAGAGCTCCACGGTGGTCACGGTAGCTTGTTCCCAAAATCATTCCTTGGTTAAAGAGTTTTTGGAATGGTTCCTTAGTCGGAACAACACCGAGGTCATAGAGGAATTTGTGCCAGAAACGAGCGTAAAGCAAGTGAAGAACGGCATGCTCCGCACCACCTACGTAGATATCTACTGGCAACCATTGTTTGAGGAGGTCCTCATCAGCCAATTTCTCAGTATTGTGTGGATCGATATAGCGGAGGTAGTACCAACTTGAACCAGCCCATTGTGGCATGGTGTTGGTTTCACGACGACCTTTAACACCATCTTCACGCGTCACTTCAAGCCAGTCGGTCAAGTTAGCCAATGGGCTTTCCCCAGTACCTGAAGGGCGGATATCCTTGGTGACTGGCAAGACAAGTGGCAATTCACTTTCAGGAACAGCTGTTGAAGTCCCATCTTCCCAATGAATGATTGGGATTGGCTCACCCCAGTAACGTTGACGGCTAAAGAGCCAGTCGCGGAGACGGTAGGTAACCTTCTCTTGTCCACAGCCTTTTTCTTCCAACCAAGCCACAATCTTGGCAATAGCGTCTTCTTTGTTAAGTCCATCTAGGAAGTCTGAATTAACATGAAGACCGTCTTCTGTGTAAGCAGCCTCTTCAACGTTTCCACCTTCAAGAACTTCCACGATTGGAAGGTCAAATTGTTTGGCAAATTCCCAGTCACGTTGGTCGTGGGCAGGAACAGCCATTACCGCACCTGTTCCATAGCTAGCAAGAACATAGTCTGCAATCCAGATTGGAATTTCCTTACCATTGACAGGGTTGATAGCATAAGCACCAGTCCACACACCTGTTTTTTCTTTGGCAAGGTCTGTACGAGCCAAGTCAGACTTGAGGCTAGCTTGGTGTTTGTAGTCTGCTACTGCTTCTGCTTGCTCTGGGCTTGTGATAGCATCAACCAAGTCATGCTCAGGAGCCAAAACAGTGAAAGTCGCTCCGAAAAGAGTATCAGGACGAGTGGTAAAGACTGTGAATTCCTTGTCTGTTCCCTTAACTTTAAAAGTTACATTAGCACCAGTTGATTTCCCAATCCAGTTGCGTTGCATATCCTTGATAGACTCTGGCCAATCTAGTTCATCTAAGTCATTGAGCAAGAGCTCTGCGTAGGCCGTGATTTTGAGCATCCATTGGCGCATTGGCTTGCGGACAACTGGATAGCCTCCACGCTCAGAAGTTCCGTCAGGAAGAACTTCTTCATTGGCAATGGCAGTTCCCAATTCCTCAACCCAGTTTACTGGCACTTCCGCTTCATAGGCCAAGCCTTTTTCGTAAAGCTTAGTGAAGATCCACTGAGTCCACTTGTAGTAGTTTGGATCTGTCGTATTGACTTCACGATCCCAGTCGTAAGAAAATCCAAGCGCATTGATTTGACGTTTGAAGTTGGCAATATTTTCCGCTGTAAATTCTGCTGGGTCATTACCAGTATCCATAGCGTATTGCTCTGCAGGCAAACCAAAGGCATCCCAACCCATTGGGTGAAGGACATTGTAGCCTTGCGCACGTTTGTAACGGCTGAGGATATCGGTTGCAGTATAACCTTCTGGGTGTCCTACGTGAAGACCCGCTCCAGATGGATAAGGGAACATATCAAGCGCATAAAACTTCGGTTTTGAGGCATCTGTTCCTGTCTTAAATGTATGATGTTCTGCCCAGTAGCCCTGCCACTTAGGCTCAATTTCTTTATGATTGTAAAAACTCATGGTCTCTCTCCAATTTTGTGATGTTACTATTATACCATTTTTGAGGGAATTTGAAAGACGAGAAATGTTCTTTTGGGCTTGAATGGCAAGAAAGACTGAATCGCAAATCCAGCTTATACTCAATGAAAATCAAAGAGCAAACTAGAAAGCTAGCCGCAGGCTGCTCAAAGCACTGCTTTGAGGTTGTAGATAAGACTGACAAAGTCAGTCACATATATAATCCAAGGCGAAGCTGACGTGGTTTGAAGAGATTTTCGAAGAGTATTATTTAGCAGTATAAAAAATTAGCCCACACTTGGAGCTAACTTCTATCGATTATTTGTCTCTTCCATCTTCTGCTGTCCTAACTCCCGGTAACTACGGTCACCGACAACTTCAACGCTAAACTGCCCGTCCTCATATTCAAGGATCGTCACGCTACCATTATCTAGACCATGCGGATGCA
>CAURTW010000078.1:0-6639 GCA_963527705.1 uncultured Streptococcus sp. | reverse complement strand
TGAAGCAAACCAAAACAACTAAAATCGCCCTTGTATCCCTCTTAACCGCCCTTTCTGTGGTTCTAGGTTATTTCTTAAAAATTCCAACACCGACAGGAATTCTAACTCTTTTAGATGCGGGTGTCTTCTTTACGGCCTTCTACTTTGGTAGTCGTGAAGGGGCTGTAGTAGGAGGACTAGCAGGTTTCTTGATTGATCTCTTATCAGGCTACCCTCAGTGGATATTCTTTAGCTTGGTCAACCATGGCTTGCAGGGATTTTTTGCAGGATTTAAAGGAAAATCTCAGTGGTTAGGCCTTATCTTAGCAACGATTGCCATGGTAGGGGGCTACGCCTTGGGTTCTACTTTGATGAATGGCTGGGCAGCAGCCCTACCAGAAATCTTACCAAATTTCATGCAAAATATGGTAGGGATGATTGTAGGATTTATCCTTAGTCAAAGTATCAAGAAGATTAAGTAAAGAGGCTGAGTCAAAAGTCTTTCAAATAAGAAAAACGCATAATATCAGGTGTTGAAACCTTGATACTATGCGTTTTATTGTGGGAAGATTTTATACTCTTCGAAAATCTCTTCAAACCACGTACTTTGATTTTCATTGAGTATTAGATGAATATTAATCAAAATAAAGCAAGTCTTTGCTGGTGTTTGTAAAGAGGTCAAAGCCATCTTTGGTAACAACACCGCAGTCTTCAATACGAACACCGACTTTACCAGGGATATAGATACCTGGTTCAACAGAGAAGCACATGCCTTCTTCGATAATCATATCGTTTCCTTCCATGATAGATGGGAATTCATGGACATCCATACCGATACCGTGACCAAGACGGTGGTTGAAGTACTCACCGTAACCAGCTTTTTCGATGACCTCACGGGCAGCGCGGTCCACTTCATGGGCAGTCACACCTGGTTTGATAAAGTCAAGAGCAGCTTGTTGGGCTTCAAGAGTCAAGTTGTAAATGTCTTTCTTGAATTGGTCAGGTTTACCAACAGCGACTGTACGAGTCATATCTGACGCATAGCCGTTGACCAGAACACCGAGGTCAAAGAGGAGAAGAGCATCATTTTCAACCTTATTAGCTGCTGGAATACCGTGTGGATTTGCAGCATTATCACCAGTTAAGACCATGGTATCAAAACTCATTTCATAGCCTTCACCTTTCATGGCAAAGTCAATTTGAGCGATGATATCTGTCTCAGTCTTATCAAGAGAAATATTGTCAAAACCAACCTTAACAGCCTTGTCAGCATAGAGACCTGCAACCATCATTTTTTGCACTTCGTCAGCTGATTTGATGAGGCGCATGCGTTGGATACGAGGTGTGAGGTTGTCAAACTCAGCAGTTTCAAAGACTATTTTCAAGCCATGATATTTGGTTAAGATGAGATTGTCAAACTCAACAGCGACACGTTTGAAATCAAGCTGTGGAAGAGCATGTTTCATTTTTTGCCATGGATTTTCAGAATCCACATAGCCCACAACTGGGAAGGAAACAGTGCTAGTAGCACGCTCCACTTCAAGGGCTGGGACAAAGAGGAGGGGTTCCTGATCCGCTAGGACAAAAAGGAACATTTGGCGTTCATGGGGATCACTGTAAAAGCCAGTGAGGTAATTAATAGTGACGGGGTCAGATACGACAGCGACGTCTAGTTTTTCTGATTCAAGATATGTTACGATTTGTTGTAATTTAGACATATGCTACCTTCTTTCTACCCCTCTATTTTGGCAAAAAATGAGAGAAAATGCAAGGGAGAAGGGTAAAAGAAAAGACAAAAAAACTCCGACAAGATAACGGAGTTCTTTGATATAGTTTTATTTTGTTTAAGAAAAGTCAGCCTTGCTTTTGACGTCGCTGTATTCTTCAGCGATTTCTTGGCTGAGAATATCTTCATAGGCAGGGAGTTGGATGTCCTGACCATATTTCTTCTTGAGGGCAGTAGTGACTAGGCGATAAGCTAGATTGGCATTACGAGAGAGGATAGGCCCGTGGAAGTAGGAACCAAAGACATTCTTATAATGAACCCCTTCGCCGACTTTTTCTTCGTTATTTCCATTTCCATAGACAACCTGTCCCAGTGGTTTTTGGTCATCCGAGAGAAAGGTACGGCCCTGATGATTCTCAAATCCATAGTAGGTTTCATTGAAATCTTCATTGTGAATCTTGATGTCCCCGATAAAACGGTTATTGGTCTGGTTGAGCGTGTAGTGGCCCATGACCCCTAGTCCTTCGATGCGTCTCCCTGAAGCTTCAACATAATATTGGCCCAATAGTTGGAAACCACCGCAGATAGCCAGAACCACACCGTCGTTTTGGATGTAGTTGTCAATGCTCTCTTTTTTAGCAGGTAGGTCGTCTGCAATGATACTCTGTTCAAAGTCTTGACCACCACCGAAAAAGGCAATGTCGTAGTGATTTTCATCAAAGTTATCATGGAGAGAAACGATGTCAACCGTCACATGGGCTCCCAGTTTTTCAGCCACATACTTGAGCATGAGGATGTTTCCATTGTCCCCGTAGGTATTCATGAGGTTTCCATAGAGGTGGGCAATGTTGAGCTGATAAGGGTAGTTGCCAGCTTTTGAGGAAAGTGAAGTATAAACCATTAGTTCATCTCCTTTCTAACAATCTGACGACTAGCCAGCAGTTCGCGGAATTCAAGCATAGCAGTATAGGTAGCCAGGATATAAGCATGCTTGCAGTCTTGGTTTTCAATGGTCTTAAGAACTTGTTCCAGACTACTTGTTTCAGTAATTTTATCAGCTGGATAGCCAGTTACTCGTAGGCGACGTGCGATTTCAGAATGACGAACACCTCCAGCGTTCATTTCTGGAATATCCATCTCAGTGATTTGTTCAAAATCAGCATCCCAGATCCAGCTGGTATCAATTCCGTCTGCATAGTTAGCATTGAGGAGGACAGATAGGCTAAATGGATAAGGTGCTAGTTTGATCATTTCGATAGCTTGAGTTGCACCGACTGGATTTTTAATCAAGACGAGGGTACATTCCTTGTCACCGATATGGAAGGTTTCTTGGCGTCCAAAGACAGCACGGCTCTTATCAAATCCTTGCTTGATGAGTTGTGAATCTGCACCAAGGAAACGGGCGATGGCAACCGCAGCTAGGGCGTTGTAGATATTGTAGAGACCACCGATTTGGATACCGTATTCTTGTCCGTCAATGACAAAGCGAGAGCGATTGTTGGTTAACTCAACTAATTCTGTCAAGCGATAGTCGAGATCAGGACGTTTACATCCGCAGTTTTCACAGATATAGGCACCCAAGTTTGCATAGGTATTATGCTCATATTTGAGGATTCCTTGGCAGTCAGGACAGAGGATTCCTTCTGTATTATAGTGAGCCAGCTGGGCTGGTCCTTTCTCCAAGTCAAAACCAAAATACTGTACAGAATTTGGAATAGCTGGCTTGTAGAAAAGTGGACTGTCTCCATTAAGGAGAACAGTGGCAGTAGGCACCTTACGAATAGCATCCAAAATCATCTTGTAAGTTGTGTAAATCTCACCATAGCGGTCCATCTGGTCACGGAAGATATTCGTGATGACAAAAAGGCTTGGCTGGATATAGTCACAGATACGAGATAGACTGGCTTCATCGATTTCTAGAACGGCAATATTTTTCCCAGTTTTAGAAGATTTGGCTGTTAAGAAGGTTGTCGCAATTCCTGTAATCATGTTGGCACCGCTTGGGTTGGTCAGAACTTGACCATAAACCTCTTTTAAAATGCCGACAGTCAGGGCGGTTGTCAAGGTTTTTCCATTGGTTCCAGTGACCACGACAATCTCGTAGTTCTTAGCTAGGTTTTGTAAAATATCTTTATCAAATTGAAGGGCAAGTTTTCCTGGGAGCGTACTTCCACGGCCAAGACGGTTCAAGATGAAGTGAGAAGAACGCCCAGCAAGAAGGCCCAAAGTAGTTTTTAATTTCATGTTTCTATTATATCATAAAAGAGGGAAAAGACAGATTTGAGATTCCGCAGAAGTAAAAACAGCCCAAAGAGGGCTGTTAGATACGATTAAACTCAACTTAAATCGCAAACAAGTCATTCAAGTTCTCAGCCAAGGTTGGGTGAGTGAAGATTTGTTTTGTGAAGTAAGTGTAAGGAATCTTGTTGTCCATTGCAACAGTGATGATGTTGATGATTTCTTGTGAACCTTCTGAGAAGATAGTTGCACCGAGAATTTCTTTTGTTTCAGTATTGACAATAGCTTTGAAGGCTCCACGAAGATCTCCATTGACGTGACCACGAGGCATCGCAGCAACAGGGATTTCCTTAACAGCGTATGGAAGTTTCAAATCAGCTGCTTGGCTTTCAGTCAAACCAACTTGTGAAAGTGCAGGTGTGATGAACATAGTGTTTGGTACATTGAGACGGTCTTCAAGTGTGTAGCTGCC
Source organism: uncultured Streptococcus sp. (assembly GCA_963527705.1). GTDB lineage: Bacteria > Bacillota > Bacilli > Lactobacillales > Streptococcaceae > Streptococcus. Next base: position 2,224 of record CAURTW010000078.1, on the reverse strand, counting down.
ATCTCCAGCAAGGTAGCTGTAAACAACACGGAAGTCATCAAGTGAAATGTAAGTAAATTGAAGGCCACCGTTGACATCTCCAACTGCAAAGACACCAGGAACGTTTGTTTGACAATGTTTGTCTACTTTAATAGCACCACGTTCAGTTAGTTCAATATCTGTATTTTCAAGTTGAAGTGGTTCTACATTTGGTTTGCGTCCAGTTGCGTAGAGAAGGGCATCGAAACGGTAAGTTTCGTTTTCAGTCACAACGAGCACTTGGTCACCGTCGTTTTTGATTTCAGTAGTACGGATATTTTGAAGCAATTCAATACCGTCTTCTTCCATATATTGTTTAGCAAGAGCTGCGATGGAAGGTTCTGCACGAGGAAGGAAAGTATCCAAGGCATCTAGGACTGTAACCTTGCTTCCAAGTTTGTTGTATAGGCCGGCAAATTCAAGACCGATGTTTCCGCCACCAAGGACACCAAGTTTTTCAGGCAATTTGTCCAAGTTTTGGATACCTGTTGAGTCAAAGACGTTCTTGCTTGTAGCAAGTCCAGGGATTGGCAAGACGTTTGAAACAGCACCAGTGTTGATGACGATTGTTTCAGCAGTCAGTTCTTTCTTTTCATCACCAGCTTGGATTTCGATGACTTTATTTGAAAGGAAGTGAGCTTCCGCATCAAAGATATCCACGCCTGTACCAGCAACAGTTGCATAGTTTTTACCGTTGAGGCGACCAGTGATAGTGTTTTTAGTAGCAATGACTTCTTCAAAAGACAAGTCTTTCTCAGCAGCAACCAGCAAAGTCTTAGTTGGGATACAACCGATGTTGATACAAGTTCCACCGTACATAGCTTTGCTACGTTCAACGAGGGCAACTTTTTTGCCAGCTGAAGCCAATTTACCAGCTAGTGTTTTCCCAGCTTTACCAAATCCAATAACGATTAAATCATATGTTAACATTTATAGTCCTCCTATTCGAATTTCATTCTAGCACAAGAAAAAAACTTTTGCACAATTCTGCTACGCTTTAAAAAAGTTTATGAAATAGTAGAAATTTAAGCTTCATTTTCTCAGAAAATCGTTTACATGACATTATCGACGGATTTAGCTATCTTTTGTTCTAGTCTTGTGTTATACTAGATAGGTTGCAAAGAAAACAGTACTTTTCTTTTGTGGAAAAGAAGCAACACGATTTTGTATCCAGTATATGAAAATACGTCATAAAAAGAAAAGTATAAACTAAGCCCTATAGGGTGGCTTCGCACCACCTTTAGAAAGAAGAATAACGTGAAATTTAATGAATTTAACTTGTCTGCTGAATTGCTAGCAGAGATTGAAAAAGCTGGATTTGTAGAAGCCAGTCCCATCCAAGAACAGACCATTCCCTTGGCTCTCGAAGGAAAAGACGTTATCGGTCAAGCTCAGACTGGTACAGGAAAAACTGCAGCCTTTGGCTTGCCTACTCTTGAAAAAATCCGTACAGAAGAAGCGACCATTCAAGCCTTGGTCATCGCTCCAACTCGTGAACTAGCTGTCCAAAGTCAGGAGGAACTCTTCCGCTTTGGTCGTAGTAAGGGAGTCAAAGTCCGCTCAGTATATGGCGGTTCAAGCATTGAAAAACAAATTAAAGCCCTTAAATCGGGTGCCCATATCGTGGTGGGAACTCCAGGTCGTCTCTTAGACTTAATCAAACGCAAGGCTTTGAAACTACAAGATATTGAAACTCTCATCCTTGACGAAGCGGATGAAATGCTCAACATGGGCTTCCTTGAAGATATCGAAGCTATCATTTCTCGTGTCCCTGAAAACCGTCAAACCCTACTCTTCTCAGCAACTATGCCAGATGCCATTAAACGTATCGGTGTTCAGTTTATGAAAGAGCCTGAGCATGTCAAGATTGCTGCCAAGGAATTGACAACAGAATTGGTTGACCAATACTATATCCGTGTCAAAGAACAAGAAAAATTTGACACCATGACTCGTCTCATGGATGTGGAGCAACCAGAACTTGCTATCGTATTTGGTCGTACAAAACGCCGTGTTGATGAATTGACTCGTGGTCTTAAAATCTGTGGTTTCCGTGCAGAAGGAATTCATGGTGACCTAGACCAAAACAAACGTCTTCGTGTCCTTCGTGACTTCAAAAACGGAAATCTTGATGTTTTGGTTGCAACAGACGTGGCAGCGCGTGGTTTGGATATTTCAGGTGTGACCCATGTCTATAACTACGATATTC
>CAURTW010000077.1:0-6713 GCA_963527705.1 uncultured Streptococcus sp. | reverse complement strand
ATAAAGTATAGGTTATCATCAATTATATCATAGATTTCAAGAAAAGTAAACGAATTTTCAGAATATTTAGGCTTATTGAGACAAAAAATCTGAAAAAGCTATTGACTGAAAATCATTTTCAAGGTATAATAATAAACGTTAAGGCGGTATAGCCAAGTGGTAAGGCACGGCTCTGCAAAAGCTTGATCGTCGGTTCAAATCCGTCTACCGCCTTCTATAACTTGATTTATCAGGTTTCATTTAAACCGAAAGCCCAATTTAAAGGGCTTTTTTTATTTTTCTTCGTATAAATACGTATAACTTTTAAAAATTGTTGAGGCAAGTTTGGGGCTGAGTTTTTCGAAGACACAATTCCCTTTTGAAATCAACTGAAAAAAGCTTTGTCACGCCTGGTGACAAAAGCCTCTAGTTTACTCTGTTTCTTCTTCTATTTCAACTTCGGTAATTTGGACTTTTACCTTGGTAACACGTCCATTTTTCACTTTATCATTGGTTAGGATAAGCTGTTTGTTTTGGCTGACTAATTCATAACTGAGTTTCTCAGTCGTTGGAATGGTCCCAACTCCTGTCAAATAGTAACCAGCGATGGTATCAACGTCATCACTTTCCAGTTCAACATCAAAGTAGTCATTAAAATCATTGAGATTCATGGTACCTTGAACAATATAAGTATCTTCTCCAATTTTATGAACTTCGATTTCAGCCTTATCTGTTTCGTCATCGATTTCGCCAACGATTTCCTCTAAGAGGTCTTCTAGGGTCACCAAACCAGCCATCCCACCGTATTCATCTAACAAAATCGCCATTTGTCTTTGGGTATTGCGCAATTCTTTTAGCAAGTCATCCACAAAAATAGTTTCAGGAACAAAAAGTGGATCTTGTAAGATTCTCTTCCAAACAATATTGTCAAAACCGTCCACAAAGCCCGCCTTAAGAAGACTCTTGGTGTGAATAATTCCAATCACGTTATCCTTGTCTCCATCATAGACAGGAATACGAGAATAATTTTGTTTTAAAATACTTTGGATAATGGCTTGACTATCATCCTGAATATCCACCATAAAGGCATCCGTTCGAGGAACCATGACCTCTCTGGCCATTAATTCGTCCAGTGAAAAGATTCCTTGTAACATTTCAATTTCGTCAGCATCTAGTGTTTCTTCACTATTTGTCAGCATGTACTCAATTTCATCACGGGTCATTTTTTCATCAGCATCGTCAAAGGTCATCGGAGTCAAGCGACTCAAGAGATTTGTAGATGCAGATAAGAGCCAAACAAAGGGACTAACTAGTTTCCCCAGCCCAATGATAACTGGCGCTGTACGAATCGCCAAGGCATCCTTTAGATTAAGAGCGATTCTCTTAGGATACAATTCCCCAAAAACGATGGAAATATAAGTCAAAAATGCTAAAGATAGAAAACTTGCAACGGCATAAGATGTTTCACCATTTCCAAGCCAAGATGCAATTTCTCGTCCCAGAGTGTCTGCCAAACTCGCCCCTGATAAGATCGTAATCAGGGTAATCCCTACTTGAATGGTTGATAAAAAGTGGTTAGGATTTTCTAGTACCTTCAGCAGACGGATATAGCGTCTATCTCCTTCTTCTGCCTTTTGTTCAACCCGCGCACGGTTAAGTGAAACCATAGCCATTTCTGTAGCTGAGAAAAAAGCATTTAACACCGTCAAAATAAACAATAAAACAAATTGTAGCAACAAATTTTGACTACTTGGGTCTTCCATAGTTCTTCTCCTAAAATAGTATCTTATCCTCTATTATATCACAAAATATAGTCCAGTACATATTATTTTTTATCATACTCTTCGAAAATCTCTTCAAACCACGTCAGCTTTATCTGCAATCTCAAAGATGTGCTTTGAGCAACCTGCGGCTAGCTTCCTAGTTTGCACTTTGATTTTCATTGAGTAACAGTGTCTATTATAGCCCTGCTTAAACTAGTAAGAAAGAACTCCTACACCCACAAGGGACATAGGAGTTTATCTTATCTTTTACTGAGTTACCGTTACTTCTCCAGTTCGGTAATCCAGTTGAAGTCCCTTTTGAACATTGGGAACTAGAACATTGAATTCCAATTCTCCGTCTGAAGACTTGGCTTCAATCTGTGAAGCTGAAGGAACTAAATCCTCATTTGAAGCGTAATAAAGGGTTACACGATAACGGACACGCTTGTTTTGGTCCAAGGCCTTACGTACCATGCTTTCATAGTAGTTTTGACCAGTCGAATCCTCGGCTTGCGCCTGATTTGCCCAGGCTGTTTGAACAGCAATGTTTTTAGGATTGCTTGTCGAGGCATCAAAACCATCCAAGCCACCGATTAAGGCATAGCCTAACAAGTGACCTCTATCGACCGCATGGGTATAAGTACCCTTTAGATTCTTAACCTGATGCCAGCCTGGAGGAGTCCATGAAGTCGAACCATTCCCAGTTTCTTCACGATTCTTGTACTGGCGAGTAGCCTTAGACAAGAGGGCATTTGCTACGGTTGGCACTGTTTCCTTGCCCACTGTCTTTGTTTTATTATCAGCGTAGGGCTTACTTGAAACCTTGGCATCTAGATTTGTTTTATTGCCATTGACGATAAAAGCACCTGAGCCATTCCACTCAAGACTCCCTTTTATTTGGCTTTTGACTACATCTGTTAAGACACTTTCTGCCAATGCTTGACTAGGAGCTTCCGACGCTTGTTTTTTCTGACTAACCTTTGTTTTAGGACTATTAGCTGTCGACTGCATCTGCTTGATATAATAGCTTCCCGCAGATAAAAGCAATAACACTAGCAGTCCGATCAGTGTCTGTCTTGTTTTTTTATCCATTTTTCTCCTTATCTATAGAAAAAGACTGGTTCTCCAGCCTAATTTCCTGTAAATTTATGAATCAATTCCTGCCATTTTGCTGGAGACAGGATAGCCCATGGATCTTGACCCTTGCCCAAGATTCCATAACCTACCATTAAGCCGATTCCTAGGGCTAAAACACCTAAAATCAGTACTATGATGACTAAAAGTAAACGCTTGACTACGTAGCTTGATTTCTTATTCATCTTCATCATTTGCCTCAATCCGCTGAATCTTAGCACCTAGCTGCGCCAACTTCTCATGGAAACGGTAGTAACCTCTATCCAAGTGAACCAATTTACCGACAACAGTTTCTCCTTGTGCTACCAAACCTGTCAAAATCAAGGCTGCGCTGGCACGAAGGTCAGTTGAAAGGACTTCCGCTCCCTGCAAAGGTTGCCCACCAACAATACGAGCTGTATCACGGATAATCTCCGAGTGCAAGCCCATGCGACGCATTTCTTCTAAGTGTTGGAAACGATTTTCGAAAACTGTCTCCACCATAGTTGATTCCCCTTTTGCAACGGTCATCAAGGCTGTAAATTGAGCCTGCATATCTGTTGGAAATCCTGGGTGGGGCAAGGTTTTCACATGGACAGCTTTTAGCTTTTCTAGTTGAGAACGAACTCGAATTCCTTCAGTCTCCTCTGTCACTTCCACTCCCATTTCAAGCAATTTAGCAATCAAGGGACGGTTGTGCTCCCAAACAGCGTCTTTAATCAAGACATCACCACCAGTCATGGCAGCAGCTAACATAAAGGTTCCGGCTTCGATACGGTCTTGCACTACATTGTGAGTCGTACCATGAAGTTTCTCAACACCGGTAATGGTAATGGTCTCTGTACCAGCACCCTTAACCTTAGCTCCCATTTCATTGAGGAGAATGGCTAGGTCCACAATCTCAGGCTCACGCGCAGCATTTTCAATCACTGTCACCCCATCAGCTAGAGTCGCTGCCATCATCAAGTTCTGAGTAGCACCAACACTTGGGAAATCCATATAGATATGAGCTCCATGTAAGCGATCAGCCTTGGCTTCGATATAACCAGCTGTCTGACTAATCTTAGCCCCCATAGCTTCTAGACCTTTCAAATGAAGTTCAATAGGGCGGCTACCAATCGTACAACCACCTGGCATGGATACCTTAGCATGACCTACACGGGCAAGAATTGGTCCCAAGACAACGATAGATGCACGCATCTTGCTGACATACTTGTAAGGAGCTTCCTCAGTGATATCGCCAGTCGCGTCCACCTCAACAAGATGAGCTTCTTCATTAAAATCCACCTTGGCATTTAAACCGCGAACCACCTGATTCATAGTGAAAACATCTGACAAGATAGGAACATTCTGCAAGACGGTCTTTCCTTCACTTGCTAGAATAGTCGCTGCCAACAAGGGCAAGACTGCATTTTTTGCTCCTTCAATCGTAACACTTCCTACCAGACGATTATCGCCACCTTGAACCACAATTTTTTCCATACTGATTTCCTTTACATTTGATTTTATAATAATCCTCTAAGCGCTTCTTGCCACAACTGATACAGGCTGATAAAGAAAGAACTCATGATGTAGCCCATTACAATGCTGAAAAAGGCTACTAGTAAACGAACTTTTCCTGTATTCTCAGCTGTCACTTTTAAAACCTTTTCCCATCTAACAAGATTCTTTAAAAGGTAAAAACTCACATAAATAAAGAGCATGTGACTGCTTAGAGTGAATAATAATTGAACCATTTGACTATTATACCATCTTCTCTGTTTGTGCGCTAGTTTGGAAACTTCACTTAGAAATTAGGGATTGTTTTTCAAGTAATCAATCGCATCTTGTAGGGTTTTAACTGGCACGATTTTCATATCTGTCTTGATTGTTTTGGCTGCTTCTAGAGCTGTTTGGTAGTTGTTTTTCGCATCTGGATGTACTTTCTTTTCTTCTTCGCTAACAGGGTTATCTGGGGCAAAGAAAATCGCGGCACCTTCTCTAGCCGAAGCTACAACTTTTTTATCAATACCTCCAATGTCCCCTACATTCCCATCGCGGTCAATGGTACCTGTACCGGCAACAATACGGCCATTTCGAAGGCCAGGGTCAGCTATTTGGGTATAGATGGCCAGACTAAACATGAGACCTGCACTTGGACCGCCAATACCAGCTGTTGAAAAGCGAATTGGGACATCACTGGTCACTTCCGTACGGTCAATCAAGCCGATTCCAATTCCATTTTTGCCATTTTCCAAGGTGATAATCTTACCTTCTGCAGATTTGGTTTGCCCATCCTCTTCATAGGTGACCTTGACGGAGTCCCCTAGTTTTTGAGAATTGACGTAATCAATCAAGTCTTTGGAACTGTCAAAGGTTTGATCATTGACTGCTGTGACCGTATCAGAGATGTTGAGAATCCCTTTAAAGGTCGAATTATCCGTCACAGTCAAGACATAAACCCCAAGGTACTTAAGTTCAATATCCTTACCAGCTGTTTTTAGCCCTTGATACTTGGCCATATTTTGCGATGTTTGCATGTAGAATTGATTGATCCGCATAAATTCAACATCGGAAGAACCACCTGTAGTCTCTTGGGCACTACGAATATCTGTAAAAGGCGTCAACCACGCATAAATCATATGGGCTAAAGTAGCGTGCTGGACACCAACCGTAACGAATTGATAGGCACCAGCTTCCTTATCTTCTGTGTCATTTACTTTAAGGACTTGGCGAATATCTTCCGAACCACCTGGAACTTCTATATAGTAGGGCAAGGGCACTACAAACGCCAAGAAAGTCACAATTAAGGCCGCAATGACATATAAGGGCCATCTAATCTTTTTTTTCATTTCTTATTTCCTCCAAAATACTCTCGGGAACATAGCAAGCAATATCCTGACCAAACTTCAAAAGCTCTCTAACACCGGATGAACTGAGATAGAGATGTTCAGGTCGACTATGTAAATAAATGGTCTCTATATCAGGAGACAGCTGATGGTTGTAGTAATCAAAACTGGCTTCATATTGCAAATCCGACGCATTTCTCAAGCCTCGCACTAGGAAAGTAGCCCCCAGTCTTCTTGCAACATCAACCACCAATTCATCATGAGAAAACACGACTTCAACATTCCCCAAATGTTCCAAAGCCTTTTCTAGTCCCCGTTTACGATTTTCGATAGGGAGAAATCCTTGTTTGTGAGGATTAAAAAAAATACCGACATAGAGCTTATCAAAGAGTTTGCTCGCCCGTTCAATGATATCCAGATGCCCATTTGTCATCGGATCAAATGAGCCTGTAAATAAGCCAATCTTATCTGACATAGACTGTCACCTTACTAATTCCATAAATCTTTTCCTTCCAGATGCCTAGGCAGGCAATTTCTTCTGGAAGTTCAACGGCCTTATCCGTCTCACACACGACCATGACATCTTCAGAAAAAAACTCCCTCTCAGCCATTTTTTCAATATCTGCTACGATTTGTTCCTTAGCATAAGGAGGGTCTAAGAAAATGAGGTCAAATCCCCCAGATACCTGTTCCAATGCCCTTTCTGCATCCATTTTGAGAAGTTGAAATTTTCCAACTTCCTTGGTCATCTGAATATTTTCAGCCACGATAGCCTGAGCCTTACGGTCGCGCTCCACCAAAACAGCGTTGGACATGCCACGCGATACTGCCTCGATAGATAAACCACCACTACCTGCATACAGGTCTAAGACTCGTCCCCCTTCAAAGTAGGGACCAATCATGTTAAAAATAGCTCCCCTAACCTTATCCGAAGTAGGTCTTGTCGTCTTGCCTTCTAGTGTCTTGAGGGGACGTCCCCCATAGATTCCTGATACGATTTTCATACCGTTTATTATACCAAATTATAGGC
>CAURTW010000076.1:0-6762 GCA_963527705.1 uncultured Streptococcus sp. | reverse complement strand
GGGTGGTTTTTTTGTCTCTCACCTAACGGAGCGAGACGGACTAATAGTCACATAATAAAATCAAGGCAATTGCATTCGCATATCCATATTGATTACTCTTGAAGGCATAGTTGTAGACTAAAAGACCAAGAGACGTTGTAGCATTATTTGGACCACCACTCGTCAAGGCAAAAATTTGGTCAAAGGCAGTCAAACCGGACTTAAGAGCTAGGATAAAAACCATAGAAATCGTTGGTAGCAAATATGGTAATTCAATCTTCCAAAAAGTTTGTTTGCTTGTTGCACCATCAATTGATGCCGCCTCCAAAATATCACTTGGAATACTCTGAAGACCAGCAAGAAAGAGAATAATTGGCATTGCTACTCCTTGCCATAGAAGAACAAAAATAGTTGCCACTACCGCACCGATTGGTGTTCCTAATAGACTTTCTTGTAAAAAACTAATTCCTAAAATTTTTCCAATCGTTGGAAGACCATAGTTAAAGAATTGTTTAAAAATCAAGGAAACTGTCAAACCAGACAAAACTGCTGGGAAAAAGAACCATGCTCTAAAGAAGGTCTGCCCTTTCATCTTAGAATTTAAGGCTCGAGCCACAACCATCCCAATTGTAATCTCTCCAATAATCAATGCCAGGGTTAAAATCAAAGTAAAAGCAATGGCTGTGAAGAATTTCCCATCAATCATCAGCAATTTGTAGTTATTCAGACCAACAAATTTATAATTATAGGTCAATCCAGTCCAGTTAGTCAAACTATAGAAAGCACCTTGTACCATTGGAAAGTAAAAGAAGATAGCTTGTAAAGCAAGCGGGATGAGCAAAAATGTCCAACCCCAGTATTTATTTAAAAATTTTCGAATAGCCATATCATCTTAACTCCTATTCTAGTCCAAATCTGCCTTCATTGGATTAAAGAAAGCATTGAGATTGTTTGCCATATTTTTCAGATTTTTATCCATCAGGTAACCTGCACTTAGATTAAAAAAGTCTTCTTCAGAGTTCCAGCGTTGGCCCAACCAAACATAATGTTTGTCAGTAAATGCCAGTTTAGAAATCTCTGTAAGCGCTGAGTCTTCTTTTTCTTGTATACCTTTTACAGCAACTGGTGATCCATCTACATCATAATATGACTGCATAGCTTTTGGACTAGTCATATAGCTGATAAATTCTTCGGTTTCTTTAGGATGTTTAGTAGTAGCTGAAGTTGATAATGCCATGTCCCCTGCACCAACAGTAACTTCTTTTCCTACTTCTTCTCCAGGAAAGGCAAACATCCCCACCTCAAATTTTGGATCCTGTTGATTAATTGCCGCTAATGCCCATGATCCTTGTGGCATCATCAAAGCTGTTTCACTCGAAAATGCTACCACCGCATCATTATAAGAGGCTCCACGCCAACCATCTTGAGCATTATCTGCCAATAAATCGAGTCGTTCCGCATCTGCTTTTAAAATAGCATCATCAGCAGAAATAGCATTTGGTTTTGAAAAGCGAAGGTAGTTATTAGCCGCATCTCCACTGCCTGTAATAGTAATGAGAGAAAGTTGGTGGTAACCATTTAATGTCCAGCCTTCATTGCCTGCAACCGCAAATGGAGAATTCCTACTATCTTTTATTTTTTTAACAATCTCTTGAAACTCTTTAAAAGTCCTCGGTTCCTCAAGTCCTAATTCTTTAAACTTCGTTTTATTGTAATAAATTCCATAAAGGTTAGCCGTTAAAGGCACACTATAAACCTTGTTATTGATTGCATACTTTTCGGCATAGTCATTCTTGATGTTCTCAAGATAGGATTTTCCTGTCATATCTGCAAAATAACCTGCTTTTGCCCACTCCTGAAAATCCATATTTTGAGGATAGATATTAATAATATCTGGAACATCTCCTGATAAAATCCGAGTCTTTAGAACAATTCCAGCTGCGGGTACTGTAGTCAGCTTCACATCAATATTAGGATGTTCCTTTTCAAAATCATCCACTATCCTTTGCAAGGTATCTGCCATCTCGGTCTTCTGGTTAAAAAACTCAATCGTTACCTTACCATCAGCTGATTGATTGTTCTGACCACAAGCCACTAAGCCTAGTAAACTTGCCCCAGCTACTAAAAGAAAACCTGCTTTCTTATACCATTTCATTGGAATGCCTCCTTGATAAATTTATACGCTTTTATTATAGTCTCTTGAATTTATACTGTCTACTCAAAAAATCTCCTGGTGATAGGGTAACAGTTAAACCTGCATACATAAGTTCTGCACCCGAGTAAACAATGTTTGTCCCTTCCAGTTCATAAAGCCCTTCCAGCTCTAAGTCTTTCAGTTTCAAGGTGGTTTCCATTGTTTCCACAACTGATAGGATTCGAACGTAGGTTACTATCGTTTGATTTCCATAGTTAAATTGTACAGCTGCTTCATTGGATGCAGCATTGGGATTGATTAGCCTATACTGGTTTCCCAACTGGACTACTGGTCGCAATTCTTTATACAAGTTCACCTGATTAGTAATCTCATCCTTCTCTTCATCTGATAAACTTGTCAAATCAAGCTCATAACCCAGATTTCCCATCATTGCTACATGACCACGAGTTTCCAATGGTGTCATTCGTCCCATCTGATGATTTGGTACTGCTGACACATGAGCCCCCATAGAAATGGTTGGATAGAGATAGGATGAACCGTATTGAATTGGTAAACGTGCAATAGCATCAGTATTATCACTAGCCCAGACTTGTGGGAAATAACGCATCATACCAAGATCATTTCGTCCACCACCACCAGAGCAGGACTCAAAGAGAATATGGCTGTGTTTCTCTGTCAGATAAGAAACAAGTTCGTAAAGCCCCAACATATACTGATGAGACTGCATCTGGGGTTCCAAGTAGGCTGAACCATTCCCAAGATTAGTAATATTACGATTCATATCCCATTTGATGTAGTCAATTTTATGATGAGAGAGGAGTTCATCTAAAACATTTTTCAAATATTCTACTACCTGAGGATTGGCAAGATTAAGTACTAATTGATTTCGAGAATAGGTATGCTCATATCCTGGAACCTGAATAGCCCAGTCAGGATGTTTACGATACAAGTCGCTATCAACAGAAATCATCTCCGGTTCTAACCAAAGCCCAAACTGCAAACCTCTTTCATAGATCGCTGAAATTAGACTTTCTAGACTTCCACCCAGTTTTTTCTCATTAACAACCCAATCACCTAAAGCCCGATTATCATCAAAGCGATTACCAAACCACCCATCATCCAATACAAAAAGTTCAATTCCAACTTTCTTAGCCTCATCTGCCAACTCTAACAGTTTTTCTCTCTGAAAGTCAAAGTAGGTAGCTTCCCAGTTATTGATTAGAATTGGACGTTCTTTTTTAGAAAATTTACTTGGCATAATGTGCTTAAGTACAAAATTCTGACTTTCATGACTGATACCGGTTAATCCCTTATCTGAAAAGGTCACTAAAGCTACCGGTGTTTCAAAATTTTCCTCAGAATCTAACTTCCAAGAAAAGTTTTCTGGATTAATGCCAATAGCCACCCGAACTTCATTCAGTTGATTCTTTTGGACAAAAGCTTCAAAGTTTCCACTATACAGTAGTTGAATAGAAAACACATTCCCAGCATCCTCTGTGGCTCCTTGATCACAAAGTAGAAGAGCTGGTGTTTGAGCATGACCAGAAGCACCACGATTCGAACTAATTGAAAAGATTCCTTGTTCTACCTGTTGACGTCGGACAGTCTTTTCACGAGCATAAGCTCCCTGTAAAGTCACTATTTCGTATGCTGCAGCAGGAAAATCAGCCATGAAAGAAAAGTCCTTATGGATGACAACTTCCTGATTACTATTATTCTCCAATTTGCTGTAACTAGCAATTGTCGCATCATTATCAAAAGCAGTATAATACAAAGTCAGACTAAGTTTAGCTTGAGGATCTTTTAAAATCAAGGCAAGCGTCTCTGTAGCATCCAAGCTGTGAGGAGAAGGTAAGCCCTGTGGACCATTCTGACCTTTTAAAATCTTTGCTTCTACAAATCGAAAGTCTGTTACTTCAGTTGCATCATGCTGAACCTGTAAAGTTGGTTTTCTAAAGTCACCCAAACCATGTTGTCCAAAAATTTGACGTTGAGTATCTAAACTAAAGGTTCGATTAGTAGCCGTTGGATTTCCTGAAAAGGCATGGTCTCGTTCATAAACACTATTGGAACCTTTATAGTTCTTAATAGTCTTTCCTAAATGTTTCAAAAGTAAGTAGCCATTTCGATTTTCAATAATCAAACTTAGATTTTTACTCTCAACATAAAATAGATTATTCTCTATCCTAACTCCCATTTACTTCACCTCATCACTTTATTGACTATATTTTATCATCTGAAATCGCTTTCTAAAATAGAAAAATGTCTCAAGAATATGGTAAAATGTTAGGTAGGAGGTGGCACATGCTAGTTTTTTCAGAATACCAGACTGGAACAATTGACCTTTCCCTAAGCTTTTATGGATATGAGGAATGCAAACCTAATTACTCTTTTGGTCCAGCAATTCGAGATACATACGTCCTACATTACATTACCAAAGGACAAGGAAAATTTCATTACAAAGGTAAAATTGTTGATTTAAAAGAAGGAGATTTCTTTCTATTAAAACCAGAGGAACTAACCTTTTATCAAGCAGATAGTAAAGAACCTTGGGCCTACTACTGGTTAGGAATCACTGGAGGGAAAGCTCCTGACTATTTTGCTCTTTCTCAAATTTCTGATCAATCCTATCTCATCCAATCTGAAACTTGTCATACCCAGACCACTGCAAAACTCATCTCAGACATTGTCCGCTTCGCTCAGATTACCAAATCAAATGAATTAGCTCAACTCCATATCATGGGACAACTCCATGAACTGATGTTTCATCTGGGAACTATTGCTCCCAATCAGAAAAAAAAGAATATTTCATCAACCTACCAACTCTATCTTGAATGCAAAAGATTAATTGATAGTCACTATCCTCAATCACTTACAATTCAAGATTTAGCAAAAGAACTATCCGTTCACAGAAGCTACTTATCAAGCGTATTCAAAGAATTTAATACCTTATCACCCAAAGAATACCTACTCTATGTTCGAATGCACCGAGCTAAACAGCTTCTCGAAAATACCCAAGAGTCTATCAAAGTAATTGCATATTCGGTAGGTTTTTCAGATCCACTCCATTTTTCAAAAGCTTATAAACAATACTTCAATCAGACTCCAAGTCATACAAGAAAAGAATATTCTCAATACCAACTAGTAAGAAAGGAAACACTATGAAATCCTACCAAGCCGTCTACCAAATTCTAGCTAAAGAAACCGATTATATCAGCGGAGAAAAGATTGCAGAAGAACTATCACTGACCCGAACATCAATTTGGAAAGCCATCAAGCGTTTAGAACAAGAAGGCGTTGAAATTGATAGTATCAAAAACAAAGGCTATAAACTGGTGAATGGAGACCTTATTCTTCCAGAACTTCTAGAAGAAAATCTTCCAATTAAAATCAGTTTTAAACCCGAAACAAGATCAACACAACTCGATGCAAAAGAAGCAATTGATTTAGGAAATGAAGCAAATACCCTCTATCTAGCTTCCTATCAAACAGCTGGCCGAGGCCGTTTTCAACGTTCTTTCTACTCCCCACAAGGTGGCATTTATATGACACTCCATTTCAAACCAAATCTTCCTTACGACAAATTACCGTCCTACACACTACTTGTAGCAGGAGCTATCTACAAAGCCATTAAGAACCTAACTTTAATAGATGTCGACATAAAATGGGTCAATGATATCTACCTAAACAATCATAAAATTGGAGGAATCCTTACTGAGGCAATGACGTCTGTAGAAACAGGCCTAGTCACAGATATCATTATTGGAGTAGGGATCAACTTTACTATTAAAGACTTCCCTCAAGAATTAAAAGAAAAAGCTGCTAGTTTATTCAAAGCTCCAGCACCTATAACCAGAAATGAATTAATAATAGAAATCTGGCGTACTTTCTTCGAAACACCTGCAGAAGAGCTATTATACCTATACAAAAAACAGTCATTCGTTCTAGGAAAAGAAGTTACTTTCACACTAGATCAAAAAGACCACAAGGGACTTGCTAAAGACATCTCTGAAAGTGGTAAACTTTTAGTTCAATGTGATAACGGAAAAGAAATTTGGCTAAATAGCGGAGAAATTTCACTCAAGGGTTGGAAGTAATAATAAACTAGCACAACCATAAAATCGACAATATATAAAGATTTTAGCTTTTCTTCAACCCACTACAGTTGACAAAGAGCGCAAAAAAACTTCAGATAAGTAATCCAATTAAGTTTTACAAATCTGAAGTTTTTATTCTACTATTCTTAAAAATACAAAAAAAGAGAGTTATAAACCCTCATTCAAACGGAGAATAAGGGATTCGAACCCTTGCGCCAGTTACCCGACCTAACGATTTAGCAAACCGTCCTCTTCAGCCTCTTGAGTAATTCTCCAATTAATGGGCACGAGTGGACTCGAACCACCGACCTCACGCTTATCAGGCGTGCGCTCTAACCACCTGAGCTACGCGCCCAAGTTCGAAAACTTGGTATGAACTTTCGTTCAAAGCGGGTGACGAGAATCGAACTCGCGACAACAGCTTGGAAGGCTGTAGTTTTACCACTAAACTACACCCGCATACATACTATAAGTAAAAATGGCGCGAGACGGAATCGAACCGCCGACACATGGAGCTTCAATCCATTGCTC
>CAURTW010000075.1:0-6775 GCA_963527705.1 uncultured Streptococcus sp. | reverse complement strand
GGGCGGTTTTTTTGTCTCTCACCTAACGGAGCGAGACGGACTAATAGTCACATAACTAAAAGGACTTAGCCCTGTACAATACAGAACTAAATCCTTTGGATAAATTAATTGTCTAACTTTTGGGGGCCAGTACAAGGAGTATGTTTTATTCTAAGTGAAAACTTAAATCTTTTTCTCAATACTGAAAAGTGGAGAAAGTGGGCGTTTTTCATGGATACGCACGATAGCATCCCCCAATAGATGAGCAATTGAAATCTGCTCAATCTTATCAATCAAACGCTCTTCTGGCAGATAGATGGTATCCAAAACAACCAATTTCTTAATAGCTGAATTTTGGATATTGTCCATAGCAGGACCAGAAAGAACTGGGTGCGTACAGCTTGCATAGACTTCAACAGCACCAGCTTCTGCAAGGGCATCTGCGGCGTGACAAATCGTTCCAGCAGTATCAATCATATCATCAATTAAGATACAAGTCTTGCCTTCGACCTTGCCGATGATGTTCATGACTTCACTAGTATTCATCTTATCAACGCTACGACGTTTATCAATAATAGCGATAGATGTTTTCAAAAATTCTGCCAACTTACGGGCACGAGTCACCCCTCCATGGTCTGGGCTAACAACCACATAGTCAGAACCAACCATGCCACGACGCTCAAAATAATCCGCAATCAGAGGAGCTCCCATCAAATGATCCACAGGAATATCAAAGAATCCTTGAATCTGCGCAGCATGCAAGTCGATTGTCAACAAACGATCCACTCCAGCTACTTCAAGCATATTTGCAACAAGTTTTGAAGTGATTGGCTCACGCGCTCTCGCCTTTCTATCCTGACGTGCATACCCATAGTAAGGCATGACAACATTGACAGATTCTGCACTCGCACGCTTCAAAGCATCCACCATAATCAAAATTTCAAGCAGATTGTCATTTACAGGCGAGCTAGTTGATTGTAGGATAAAGACGTGTTTCCCACGGATTGATTCTTCGATGTTGACCTGAATCTCTCCATCTGAAAATTGGCGAACACTTGATTTCCCCAACTCTATCCCAATCTCCTGCGCCACACGTTTTGCCAATTCTTTATTAGAAGAAAGGGCAAACAGCTTTAAATCAGAAAAAGACATGATTTCCTCCGGTATATATGTATCGCTTGTGCTTTTCACAAGATTTTTCCATTTACCATTGTAGCGCTTTTTGCACTATTTTTCAATCAAAAATAAAAGAAGGGCAGCATATTTGTGCCCCTGCATTATTCTTTTGAAAAATATTCTAGTTCATTATCTCATCGTTCTTCTCAACAAAGCGATAAGCCTGATAAAAACCATAGAGAGTAATAGCTGTAACCACTGGAATTGCTAAAGGCAACTCTGTATCCAACTCCACAAAAGGAGAGTTAAACAAGAAATGAGTTCCCAAGGCTAAAGCTAGGAAAATAAGCCCCTGTTTCTTGCCAACCTTTTGTCCTTTATATGCTCTGTAAAGCAAGTAAACACCTACTACAGCCAGACCTGAAAAAGTCCAGTGAGAGGCAATTCCTGAGATGATACGCTCCAAAATTCTCGAAATAGTAAAGTCAAAGCCCTCTGGCAAATCTGTACGAATGTAGCCAATATCCTCAATCATTTGGAATCCCAAACCAGAAGCAATGCCTAGTAAAAACAATGATTTTAATTTTCGCACAGGAATCAAAGCTAAAACAAAGACAAGTGGCAATAATTTCAAGGGCTCTTCTACCAAAGGAGCCACAATCGCACTTTCAAAGGTATTTAAAAATGCACTATCTGGGAAAAGAACGCCAAGCAAATCATGGATATAGGTATTCGTAAAGCTAGATAACCAGCCTGAAAGGAACATCCCACCCAATAAAGACAGAATCAAGGCCTTCTTTGGTAATTCCCATTTTTTCCCAATACGGAAAAGGAAATAAAGAGCCGGAATCATGTAAAAGAGAGCTAGAAAGATAGAAACTCCCATTAGTCCATATTCCGCACCTGACATCGAACCATCCGTATAGTAGATGGTTTCATACTGCAAACCAATACATAGCAATAAGATAAAAATAAATAAAATACTGTTTTTCTTCATACACTTTCTTTCTAAATGAAGTATTTATAATTCTACAACTGTCATACTTCCTGTGTCCACATCGTAAATAGCACCAGAGATAATGACATCGTCTGGTATCAGGGGAGACTCGATAAGGAGTTGCATATCCTCTCGTACACTCTCCTCTATATCTTGAAAGGGCAAGAAGTCCTGATCTGACACATCGACACCTAGTTCCTCTTTCAGATACTCCTGAAAAGGACCATTTTCAAATGTCTGAGCACCACAGTCTGTATGGTGCAATACCACAATCTCTCTTGTCCCCATTTGTTGCTGGGAAATAACTAGCGAACGAATCATGTCCTCAGTCACTCGACCACCTGCATTCCGCAAGATATGAGCATCCCCAAGTGCCAAGCCCAGAGCTTGCGCAACGTGCAAACGAGAGTCCATACAAGTCACAATGGCTACTCTAGTTTTGGGTTTAAGTGGCAGATTTAACTGCCCATGTAGGGCAACATAAGCCTGATTGGCTTGCATAAACTGTTCAAAATACGACACGATTCCCTCCTCGAAAATTTGATAGTCAAATATTTCTCCTATCTTATCATTTTTAAGAGGATTTGTCACAGATTAAGCAAAGACCTTTTTCAAAACTTCCTGAATCGTTGTCACCCCAATAACCTGAATTTCCTTGGGCGGGGTAATTCCTGTCAAGGAATTCTTAGGCACATAAATCTTAGTAAAGCCCAGTTTAGCAGCTTCATTGATGCGTTGCTCGATACGATTCACGCGCCGAATTTCCCCTGTCAAACCAAGCTCCCCTACAAAACATTCCTGAGGATTAGTTGGCTTGTCTTTATAACTCGAAGCAATGGCAACAGCAACAGCTAAGTCAATGGCAGGTTCATCCAATTTGACACCGCCAGCAGATTTAAGATAAGCATCCTGATTTTGCAAGAGAAGACCGGCCCGTTTTTCCAAAACAGCCATAATCAAGCTGGCTCGATTGAAATCAAGGCCTGTCGTCGTACGCTTAGCATTTCCAAACATGGTCGGTGTCACCAAAGCCTGAACCTCAGCCAAAATAGGACGCGTCCCTTCCATGGTCACAACGATTGACGAGCCAGTTGCTCCATCCAAACGCTCTTCTAGGAAAACTTGACTCGGATTGAGGACCTCAACCAAACCGCCCGACTGCATCTCAAAAATCCCAATCTCATTTGTTGAACCAAAACGGTTTTTGACCGCTCTCAGAATACGGAAGGTATGGTGACGCTCCCCTTCAAAGTAAAGCACCGTATCCACCATATGCTCCAACATACGCGGACCAGCCAGAGTACCTTCCTTGGTCACATGCCCTACGATAAAGATGGCAATGTTATTAGTCTTGGCCAGTTGCATGAGCTCAGCCGTCACCTCACGCACTTGAGAAACAGACCCCTGCACCCCTGAAATCTCAGGAGACATAATGGTTTGAATTGAGTCAATAATGAGGAAGTCTGGCTGGATGCGCTCCACCTCAGCTCGAACACTCTGCATATTGGTCTCTGCATAGAGATAAAACTCGCTATCAATATCTCCCAAGCGCTCTGCTCGTAGCTTAATCTGCTGGGCAGACTCCTCCCCACTGACGTAGAGAACAGTCCCCACTTGAGACAGCTGGGTTGAAACTTGTAAAAGAAGAGTCGATTTCCCGATTCCAGGATCCCCACCGATTAGGACGAGACTTCCTGGTACCACTCCGCCTCCAAGTACACGGTTGAATTCCTCCATCTCTGTCTTGGTTCGATTGACATTGATGGAAGTCACCTCAGCCAGTTTCATGGGCTTGGTTTTCTCACCTGTCAAGGACACACGCGCATTCTTTACCTCGGCAACCTCAACCTCTTCTACAAAGGAAGACCAAGACCCACAGTTAGGACAACATCCCAGATATTTAGGGGAATTATACCCACAATTTTGACACACAAATGTCGCTTTTTTCTTTGCGATGATAAACCTCTTTCTATATCTCTAACTCACACTCAATCACTTGGCAAAAATCAATCTTCTCATTTGGCACAAACTGGCGCATAAGCATGTTGTGAGTTACCACTAGCACGGTCTGGTAATCTCGATACTTACCCATGCATTCTAGAAAACGAGACTTCATCTCTTCAGCTGTCTCATATTGAATAGGACTATTAGGAAGTAACTCCCCCTTATTTTCTAGAAACATAGTACGAGCTTTTTCAAAATTACCTGTGCCACTTTCATAGACCTGCCATTCATGCAGTAATGGCTCCACTCTCAAAGGAAGTTCAGTAACACAAGCCACATAAGAAGCCGTTTCCAAAGCCCTTGTGACTGCAGAAGATACGATTATTTCAGCTGAAGAGAGTAAAGGATTAGTGCACAATTTCTGGGCTTGTTGCCGTCCCTTCTCAGACAAGGGCGCCAAATCTATCCCAAATCCCGTATAAGAACGCTCCTCTAACTCACAATAATCTGGCTCCCCGTGACGCACAAAGATAATTTTCATATTAAGATCCCCATAAAACTATCCAATCTTGATTCCGCAATCTTGCCACTGCTTTAGTGTTTTAGAGAATTTCTTCTGGTTGGCAACTCCGACAGCAGACAAATCGACAGAAACCTGATAATTCTCCTTGGTAGCTGCCAAAACGGAAGCCTCAACACAGCCATTGCCATCTACCCCTATAAACTCTATGCTTTTAGCACCGTTTTCCTCTAAAAAATCTTTTAAATCTGGATTAGTAAAGCAAGAAGTCCGACGCTTCTCAAAGATACGAGAAGATACAAGCAGCAAGCCGGTCGCAAATTTCTTCTTTCTGTCTTTTCTCCCCTGTCAAGGACACACGCGCATTCTTTACCTCGGCAACCTCAACCTCTTCTACAAAGGAAGACCAAGACCCACAGTTAGGACAACATCCCAGATATTTAGGGGAATTATACCCACAATTTTGACACACAAATGTCGCTTTTTTCTTTGCGATGATAAACCTCTTTCTATATCTCTAACTCACACTCAATTACTTGGCAAAAATCAATCTTCTCATTTGGCACAAACTGACGCATGAGCACTCCGTGAGTTACAATGATAATAGTTTTATAATTTTTATATTTTTCCAAAGTTCTTAAAAAACGATGACGCATCTCCAGAGCAGTTTCATAGCGATAAGGAGAATTTTCAGGTAAACCTCCTTGATGTTTTAGATAATATTCATGAGCTACCAATACACTAGTTAAATCAGAGTTAGTACCATCTAAGTCTGGACGCCACTCATGAAAAAACGGCTCCACAAATAAGTCCAATCCTGTTTCAACTGCTATATAATGTGCTGTTTCTAAAGCCCTCGTCACAGACGATGAAATAATAATCTCTGCCTTTCCAAAACATGCAGTTTTAGCAACCTCTTTTGCCAGACTGCGACCTTTTCCTGTCAATGGTGCTAAATCACGACCAAAACCACTATATAGTTGCGGATTTTCAAGTTTATCAAGCATACTATAATCTGGCTCCCCATGACGTACAAAGATAATCTTCATTCTAGTGCCCTGTCGATCCAAATCCACCAGTCCGAACTCCGTCTGCCTCGTCTCCATCTGCAATCAAAAAAGGTGCAAAGACAGCCTGAACTACACGTTCCCCAACTTCAAGAACAACTTCTTGATCTGTGATGTTTTTCATCTGTGCAAAGATATGTCCTTCATTCCCTGGATTACCATAATAGTCTCCGTCAATGACACCCACAGAGTTAATCAAGACCAAGCCCTTTTTACGAGGGTTTGAAGAACGATCATAGAGGTAGAGAACCTCTGTCGGCTGCATATAGGCCTTGACCCCAGTTGGGACGAGGACGATTTCTCCTGGAGCAATAACCGTACGCACAGCAACCTTTAAGTCGTAACCAGCCGCATGCGCTGTCTCACGCTTGGGCAATAAATTTTCATCTGTAAAACTAGAAACCAATTCAAAACCACGAATTTTCATCATCTTCTCTTTTCTATTATCATTTATTCTAGATATATTCTATCTTATTCTATCTTATTTATTCGGAAAAAGCACGAAAAAAAGAGCACACAATTCAAATCGCTTAGGGCTGCTGGATTCCTCCCCTGACCCGCTTCACGCAGAACTGTTGCTCCACTATTTATTATACCACATTCCCCTCGGTTTTTAAAGAGAAATTATTTTTTCCGTCGATTTCGGAAAAAGTCCTGCATAATAGCTGCGCATTCATCTTCCAAAATTCCCGTTTCAACCTCCACACGGTGATTGAGACGCTCATCTGTCAAGATATCGTACAAACTCCCAGCAGCGCCAAATTTCTGGTTTTTAGCCCCATAGACCACGTTGGGAATACGGGCAAGTCCAATCGCCCCACTACACATGACACAAGGCTCAATGGTCACAAAAAGCGTGCAATCAAGCAAGCGCCAGCTCTCCTCACTCAGATTCGCATTCTCTATGGCCATAATTTCCGCATGCATAATCGCTCGCTGCAGTTCCTCACGCGCATTATGCCCACGGCCAATGATTTCTCCGTCCTTGACAATCACACAACCAATTGGAATTTCATCGTGTTCAAGAGCAATCTCAGCCTCTCTCAAGGCCTCTCTCATGAAGACTTCTTTTTCTTCAACTGTATAATTCATCCGTTTCTCTTTTCCTACTTATCGATTTTATTATTATATCATGAATCCCAAGACAAAAAA
>CAURTW010000074.1:0-6779 GCA_963527705.1 uncultured Streptococcus sp. | reverse complement strand
ATTGGTTTCATATAACGATAAATCAAGGTTAAAAGAAGGGTACGAATGTGGGCTCCATCGACATCGGCATCGGTCATCAAAACGAGTTTTTGGTAACGGGCTTTTGAAACATCAAATTCCGCACCAAATCCTGTTCCCATAGCTGTGAAAAGACTACGAATTTCTTCGTTAGCTAGAATCTTATCCATACTTGCCTTTTCAACGTTCAAAATCTTACCTCGAATCGGAAGGATTGCCTGAAATTCACGGTTACGACCAGATTTCGCTGATCCACCCGCTGAGTCTCCTTCGACGATGAAGAGTTCTGTTTCAGCAGGATTGTTAGAAGAACAGTCTGCTAGTTTCCCTGGAAGGTTGGAAATTTCCAAACCAGATTTTTTACGAGTGACTTCACGCGCACGCTTGGCAGCCACACGAGCCTTCGCAGCCAAAATCCCTTTTTCCACGATACGTTTAGCAATCTGTGGATTTTCCATGAGGAAATCAGAGAAGGCATCACTGAAGAGACGATTGGTAATCTTGACCACTTCACTATTTCCCAATTTGGTCTTAGTTTGTCCTTCAAACTGCGGATTTGGGTGTTTTACTGAGATAACAGCAGTTAGTCCTTCGCGAACATCTTCCCCTGTTAGGTTGTCTTCATTGTCTTTCAGTAACTTATTTTTACGAGCATAATCATTGATAACACGTGTCAAGGCTGTACGGAAACCTTGTTCATGCGTTCCACCTTCATGGGTATGAATATTATTGGCGAAACTCATGACATTTTCATGGTAACCTGTTGTGTACTGCATGGCTACTTCGACTGTGATATCATCCATCTCACCGTCTGTATAGATTGGTGTATCAAAGATTACATCCTTGTTCTCGTTGATATATTCAACGTAGCTAGCAATACCACCTTCATAATGGTAATGTTTGGTTTGTTCCAAACCTTCGCGCTTATCAGTGATGGAGATTTGAAGACCGCGATTTAGAAAGGCCAACTCTTGAATCCGTTTATTTAATTTATCGAAATCAAAGGTTGTTGTTTCAGTAAAAATTTCTGGATCCGGTGTGAAGTGAACTGTTGTTCCCGTTTTATCCGTATCTCCAACCACCTCAAGGTCTGCGACAACATGACCACGACGGTATTCTTGGTAATGAATCTCACCGTTTTTGTGGACATGAACATCTAATTGAGTGGAAAGGGCATTAACAACTGAGGACCCCACTCCGTGAAGACCTCCTGAGACCTTGTATCCGCCACCGCCAAACTTTCCTCCAGCGTGAAGGACAGTAAAGACAGTCTCAACGGCAGGTCGACCTGTTTTTTCCTGAATATCGACTGGGATACCACGCCCATCATCGACAACAGTAATCGAATCATCTGGCTCAATAAAGACTTGAATATGGCTGGCAAATCCTGCCAAAGCCTCATCAATTGAGTTATCAACAATTTCCCAGACTAGATGGTGAAGACCTTCTTTTGAGGTCGATCCGATATACATCCCTGGACGCATACGAACAGCCTCTAAGCCCTCTAAAACTTGAATTTGACTGGCATCATAATCTTGTGCCTGCAGATTTTTGATTTCTTCTGTCATCTTTTTCCTTTTTCTTACATGTCTAATACTTGTCTTAAATTCACGATACTAGTAAACAAGTGGGTAGCTAGTCCTGCAGCTTGCCCGGCTTCGATATCAATTGGTCGATCACCAATAACAAGACCAGAGTTAATCTGATACTTTTCTCTTAAATAAATCATGGACTCAGGATCTGGTTTTCTCTTAAATCCTGAGTTAGAAGTAACCACTTCTGTAAAATAAGCTGCTATAGAGGTTTTTTCTAAAATTTCCAAGACTTGATTATTTCGGTGAGAGACCAAAAAATGACGGCCACCTTGATTTGAGATATCTTTCAATAAATCAGAAACTCCATCAAATAAAATCGGGTGTTCAAGTTCTCTGGCTTCATTTTTCTTGTACTTTTCTAAAAAATTCTCTAAGTTGGGAGCGAATGTCTCAATCGCAAAATCAGTAGAAATTTTTAAAGCCTGATAGACACTGTCATGGTCTTGTGTGATACCATACAGTGCCAATGTTTCAACAAATGCAGCTGTTGAAGTTTCGTAATTATCCAGTAAAGTTCCACCTAAATCCCAGATATAATCGTGATATTTCATACCCTTCATTATAGCATTTTTTTATGAAAAAAGCGATGATTTCCCTGAGTTTTCCACATAAAAATGCTCTATGATATTTATATAGGATAAATCTCTTATAGATCTTATGAAACCTATTTTCTTTTAGAAAAAAAGTCCCATAAGATCTATAATGAAAAGCAACCAAACCATCATTAGAGAGAATCATATGGAACAATTATATTTTAACACAAAACTACTTGATATAAAAAATCCTAATACCCAATTTATGGATGTTATTAATAGGGGGGTAACTTCTCAAAGTAACTTCCACTTGACTGGTATTGAGCCTAGCTTTTCATTAATCTATATTTTATATGTAAAGTTGACTACAAATAGCTAAACAAAGCTAACTTATAAAACCTTACTCAAGAAGTCTTTAGTCCGTTGTTCTTGGGTTTGTTCAAAAATCTGTTCAGGTGTTCCCTCTTCAACAACCACACCATCTGCCATAAAGATGACACGGTCTGCCACCTCACGAGCAAATCCCATTTCATGTGTTACGATAACCATGGTCATTCCTGACTTGGCAAGGTCTTGCATAACAGCTAGAACTTCTCCAACCATCTCAGGGTCCAAGGCTGAAGTTGGCTCATCAAAGAGCAAAACATCTGGTTCCATGGCCAACCCACGCGCGATGGCAATCCGCTGTTGCTGACCACCTGACAAACTCTGTGGATAAGCAGCTGCCTTATCTGGTAAACCAACTTTTTCCAAAAGTTCCTGAGCTCTCTTCTCTGCAACTTCCTTACTTTCACCTTTGGTCTTGATAGGAGACAAGGTAATATTTTCCATCACAGTCATATTAGGAAAGAGATTGAATTGTTGGAAAACCATGCCCATCTTCTCACGCATGGCAAACAGGTCATTCTTCTTGTCCGTAATATCGACTCCCTCAAAGATAACCTTCCCCTTGGTCGCTTCTTCCAACAAATTCATAGAACGAAGCAAGGTAGATTTCCCGCTTCCTGAAGGACCAATGATAACGACAACTTCTCCTCTTTTAATCTCGAGGTTGATGCCCTTCAATACTTCATTCTTTCCAAATGATTTATGTAAATTTTCAATTTTTATCAAGGTTTCTGTCATTATTTCTTATCTCCTTGTCCCATACGTTTTTCAAAAGCTTTCAAGGCTACTGTCAAAATAGAGGTCATAATCAAGTAGTAAAAGGCTGCAAATAAAAGTGGTGTTAAAGGTAGATAGGTTGTTGTAGAAACAGTTGTAGCTCCGTTCCACAACTCCATAACACCGATAGCTGATAAGAGGGAACTATCCTTGATAATAGTGATAAATTCGTTCCCCAATGCTGGCAAAATATTTTTGATTGCTTGTGGCAAAATCACATAGCGCATCGCATTTTTAGGACGAATCCCTAAAGAATAGGCTGCCTCTAGCTGACCTTTTGGAACCGCATTAATCCCAGCACGAACAGTCTCAGAAACATAAGCACCACTGTTCATAGAAATAATCAAAATCCCTGGAATCAGACGAGAAAGATCAACACCCAAAATCCCAACCTGAATAGTCGGAGCATTGATATGCATAAGAGCAAAGGCAATCATAATCTGAACCATCATCGGCGTCCCGCGGAAAATCCAAACGTATAAGTTGGCAAGCCAAACAAGCGGTTTAAACTTTGAACGTTGCCCAAAAGCCAAGACAACCCCCAAAATAGTTCCCAAAAAGACAACACAGATAGAAATGAGAACCGTCACGACAGCCCCATAGTTAAAATAAGGTAAATACTTTGGTAAAAAAGAAAAATTCATAGTCACACTGCTTTCTAAAATAGAATACTGTATGATTATAACATGAATTGAATTAAAATTCAAATCTTTTGTCTAATTTATTCAAAAAATCTTTAAGCTGGTAGAATTAGCGAGAAATCTTAGTTTTTTCTAGGCAAGTTGGCCTCCTTTATGGTAAAATAGTAACGATAAGAAATGAAGGAGAATCAAAATGGAATCACATTTGGTTAGAATCATCAACCGCCTTGAAGCAATGGCAAAAGACGGCGGAAATTTAAAACGTAATTTTGAACGCGAAGGAGTTGTTGTTGCAGAAGTTGCATACAGCCACGACGAAGAAAACGGATCAATCTTTACCCTTCGTGATGTAGAAGCTCGCGAAACTTATACGTTTGACAGCATTGACTTGATTGCAATGGAGATTTACGAACTCCTTTACTAATACAAAACAAGCTGGGATTACACCCTGCATGTCTAACCAAAATCCTTTTTGTCTCACAAATAGGATTTTTTTATTCCCTAAAATCTCAAAAATTTTCATTGTAACAACTTCTCAAAGATGCAATCTTTTTACTTGCTTTACACCCCAATCCTGTTATAATGAGAGTATAGAAATTTGACTATTTTTGACCTTTAAACAGGTCAGGCTAAAGAAAGAAACGAGGTAGAGGTATGCTTTGTCAAAACTGTAAAATCAATGACTCAACAATTCATCTTTATACCAATCTTAATGGAAAGCAAAAACAAATTGACCTCTGTCAAAACTGCTATAAGATTATCAAGACAGATCCTAATAATAGCCTCTTTAAAGGTATTACGGATCTGAACAATCGTGACTTTGATCCCTTTGGAGATTTCTTCAATGACCTAAACAATTTCAGGCCTTCTAACAATACTCCTCCGACTCCCCCAACTCAATCAGGTGGAGGTTACGGTGGAAATGGCGGTTATGGTTCCCAAAATCGTGGACCTGCTCAAACTCCGCCTCCAAGCCAAGAAAAAGGCCTGCTAGAAGAATTTGGTATCAACGTAACTGAAATTGCCCGTCGTGGCGATATCGACCCCGTTATTGGGCGCGACGATGAGATTATCCGTGTCATCGAGATTCTCAATCGTAGAACCAAGAATAATCCTGTTCTTATCGGTGAACCTGGTGTCGGAAAAACGGCCGTTGTCGAAGGTCTAGCTCAGAAAATTGTTGATGGAGATGTTCCCCATAAACTCCAAGGTAAACAAGTCATCCGTCTGGATGTGGTTAGCTTGGTTCAAGGAACGGGTATCCGAGGACAATTTGAAGAACGCATGCAAAAACTCATGGAAGAAATTCGCAAACGTGAGGACATCATCCTCTTTATCGATGAAATCCATGAAATTGTTGGTGCTGGTTCTGCAGGCGACGGCAATATGGATGCAGGAAATATCCTCAAGCCAGCCCTTGCTCGTGGTGAACTGCAACTGGTCGGTGCCACTACCCTCAATGAATACCGTATTATTGAAAAGGACGCTGCCCTAGAGCGTCGTATGCAGCCTGTTAAAGTCGATGAACCAACGGTGGAGGAAACGATTATTATCCTCAAAGGGATTCAAAAGAAATACGAAGACTACCACCATGTTCAGTATACTGATGCTGCGATTGAAGCAGCTGCAACTCTTTCCAATCGTTACATCCAAGATCGCTTCTTACCTGATAAGGCCATTGACCTCTTAGATGAAGCGGGTTCTAAGATGAACTTGACCTTGAATTTTGTGGATCCTAAAGTAATCGATCAGCGCTTGATTGAAGCTGAAAATCTTAAATCTCAAGCTACACGAGAGGAAGATTTTGAGAAGGCGGCTTATTTCCGCGACCAGATTGCCAAGTATAAGGAAATGCAAAAGAAAAAGGTCACAGACCAAGATACTCCTATCATCAGTGAGAAAACCATTGAGCACATTATCGAGCAGAAAACCAATATCCCTGTTGGCGATTTGAAAGAGAAAGAACAATCTCAACTCATCCATCTAGCTGAAGACCTCAAATCTCATGTTATTGGACAAGACGATGCTGTCGATAAGATTGCAAAAGCTATTCGCCGTAATCGTGTCGGTCTCGGTACGCCTAACCGTCCAATTGGAAGCTTCCTCTTCGTCGGACCAACTGGTGTCGGTAAGACAGAACTTTCCAAACAACTAGCCATTGAACTTTTTGGTTCTGCTGACAGTATGATACGCTTTGACATGAGCGAATACATGGAAAAACACAGTGTAGCTAAATTAGTTGGTGCCCCTCCAGGTTATGTTGGCTACGATGAGGCTGGGCAATTAACTGAAAAAGTTCGCCGCAATCCATATTCTCTTATTCTCTTGGATGAAGTAGAGAAAGCCCATCCAGATGTTATGCACATGTTCCTCCAGGTCTTGGACGATGGTCGTTTGACAGATGGGCAAGGACGAACCGTTAGCTTCAAGGATGCCATCATCATCATGACTTCAAATGCAGGTACAGGTAAGGCAGAAGCCAGCGTTGGATTTGGGGCTGCTAGAGAAGGACGTACCAACTCTGTTCTCGGTGAACTCGGCAACTTCTTTAGCCCAGAGTTTATGAACCGTTTTGATGGCATTATCGAATTTAAGGCTCTCAGCAAGGACAATCTCCTTCAGATTGTCGAACTTATGCTTGCAGACGTTAACAAGCGCCTTTCTAGCAACAACATTCATTTAGATGTAACTGAAAAGGTCAAGGAAAAATTAGTTGACCTCGGTTATGATCCAAAAATGGGAGCACGCCCACTTCGTCGTACTATTCAAGACTATATTGAGGACGCAATCACTGACTACTACCTTGAAAATCCAAGCGAAAAAGACCT
>CAURTW010000073.1:0-6947 GCA_963527705.1 uncultured Streptococcus sp. | reverse complement strand
TGTAGATATTATACTCAATGAAAATCAAAAAGCAAACTAGGAAGCTAGCCGCAGGCTGCTCAAAACACTGTTTTGAGGTTATAGATAAGACTGACGAAGTCAGTCACATATATACGATAAGGCGACGCTGACGTGGTTTGAAGAGATTTTCGAAGAGTATTAGACTATAGTAGATTGAAGCTAGAGTAATACGCCGCGACTTCTAAAACTTTTCTAGAAATTAATTTGACTTTCCTAATCGAGTTGTTCAGATTTTATTTCATCTCACTATAATTTAATGATTTTCTAAGAATTCTATTTCTTTCGAAAATTCTTTCAAAGTTTTTTCAAATCAGTCCAACAAAAAAAGGTTTATAATTTCCATAAAAGTTGACATGGAAATTATAAAACCATTATTAGTTTAACCCTTGTTGGTAACGCGCCAATTCGGCTTGGTTAGCCCAAACATAGTGACCTGGACGGATTTCTACCATAGATGGCTTATCTGTCTCATAATCATGTTGATCTGGATCATATACTTTCAAGACCTTCTTACGTTCCAAGATTGGGTCTGGAATTGGTACAGCTGAAAGCAAGGCCTGAGTATATGGGTGAATTGGATTATTAAACAATTCTTCTGTTTCTGCAACCTCTACAATAACACCCTTATAAATAACTGCGATACGATCTGAAATAAAGCGAACAACCGACAAGTCATGGGCGATGAAGAGATAGGTCAAACCAAGTTCTTTTTGGAATTTTTTGAGCAAGTTCAAGACTTGAGCACGCACAGAAACGTCCAAGGCTGAAATGGGCTCATCCGCAATAACAAAGTCTGGTTGCATGACCAAGGCACGGGCAATACCGATACGTTGACGTTGACCACCTGAGAATTCATGAGGGTAACGAGTCAAGTGCTCAGCAAGCAGACCCACTTCACGGATAATATTTTTAACTTTCTCTTTACGTTCTTCTTCATCCTTGAACAGATGATGATTGTAAAGACCTTCAGAAATAATATAATCAACAGTCGCACGTTCATTCAAACTTGCGGCAGGATCTTGAAAAATCATCTGGATACGACGAATCAATTCTGCAGCTTGTTCACGCGATTTCTTACCATTAATCTTTTGACCTTCAAAAATGATATCTCCATTACTTGTATCATTGAGACCGATGATAGCACGACCAATCGTTGTTTTCCCACTTCCTGACTCACCTACAAGCGAGAAAGTTTCTCCCTTGTTGATAAAGAAGTTAGCATTTTTAACCGCGACAAACTTCTTACTTCCTTCACCGAAGGAAATTTCTAAATCTTTGATTTCTACTAATTTTTCAGACATTTCCTTCCTCCTAGTCTGCCAGATGGGCAAATCCCATTTTATCACGGATCTTATCGTGAAGATTTGCAATCACAGCTGGTTTTTCTACTTTTGGAGCATCCTCATGAAGTAGCCAAGTTTTAGCCCAATGTGTCTCTGATACTGAGAATTGAGGAGCTTTTTGTTCGAAGTCAATCTGCATTGCATAGTCAGAACGCAAGGCAAAGGCATCCCCTTTCAGGTCAGTATAAAGTGACGGAGGTGTTCCTGGGATTGAGTAAAGATCCCCTTTATCATCAGCAAGCTGAGGCAAGCTAGACAAGAGACTCCATGTATATGGATGGCGAGGGTCATAGAAGACTTCCTCAACAGTTCCATATTCAACGATTTCTCCTGCATACATAACCGCTACCTTATCCGCAATACTTGCTACCACACCAAGGTCGTGAGTGATAAAGATTGTTGTGAAATGGTACTCGTTTTGTAAAGATTTTAGCAAATCAATAATCTGTGCTTGGATAGTCACATCCAAGGCAGTCGTTGGCTCATCACAGATCAAGACATCAGGTCGGCAGGCAAGGGCAATCGCAATAACGATACGTTGACGCATTCCTCCAGAATATTGGAATGGGTATTCATCAAAACGTCTATCTGCGTCAGGAATCCCAACCTTATTCATGTAGTCAATGGCCAATTCTTTCGCTTCTTTAGCTGTTTTTCCTTGGTGTTTTACAATAACTTCTGTAATCTGACTACCAATTGTTTTAATTGGGTCCAAACTAGTCATTGGATCTTGGAAGATAGTCGCAATCTTAGCACCACGAATTTGTTCCCAATCTTTGTGAGAAGATAAAGCTGTCAAATCTTGACCACGGTAGTCAATACTTCCTTGGGCAATGCGACCATTTTCTTCAAGCATACCTGTGAAAGTCTTTGTCAAAACAGATTTTCCTGATCCTGACTCACCTACCAAGGCTAATACTTCTCCTTCAACTAGTTCAAGTGAAACGCCGCGAATGGCTGTCAATACTTTGTCACGAACGTCAAATTCCACGACAATATCGCGAGCAGTCAAAATTACATTTTTTTCTTTTGTCATTTCTACTCCTATCTATGTGTACGTGGATCACTAGCATCCGCTAAGTTTTGACCAACTACGAAAAGGGACAAGGATACCAAGACAAGGGTTGTCAATGGAATCCAGAACAAGTAAGCATTAGTTGTTACGTTTTGTGAATAATCTGAAATCAAACGACCCAAACTTGGCACTGTAATAGGTAATCCAAGACCGAAGAAAGACAAGAAGGCTTCGTATGAGATAAAGCTTGGAAGCATTTGAGTCATGGTTGTCACAATAACAGATACCAATTGTGGCATAATGTTTTTGGCAACAATCTTCAAGGTTGGTGTACCCAAAGTACGTGACGCCAAGTTGTATTCCAAATCACGATAACGTAAGATTTGCACACGGATCATGAAGGCAATCCCAATCCATGTTGTTACACTCATGGCAAAAATCAGATTCCAGAATCCAGCTCCGATTGAGTAAGTCAAGACAATGACAATCAAAAGAGATGGGATGTTTGAGATGACGTTATAAACTTCCATCATCACG
This sequence comes from uncultured Streptococcus sp., assembly GCA_963527705.1. GTDB lineage: Bacteria > Bacillota > Bacilli > Lactobacillales > Streptococcaceae > Streptococcus. The sequence continues at coordinate 4,031 of CAURTW010000073.1, read as the reverse complement.
CGGTCAACTGATTTTGAAATTCCCCAAATACCACCGACAAAAACACCAATAACCAAGTTAATCACTGTCGCAATCACAGAAATGAGGATAGAGTTACGAGCTCCGAACCAGACACCGTCAAAGAGAGATTTACCGTTACTGTCTGTACCGAACCAATGCTCAGCATTTGGCTTGATATAACGAGCACTAAAATCGTTTACCTTGCTGACATCATTGAAATCAAACTTAGAAAACATTGGGTAGATGAAACTCATCAAAATGATAGCTACCAAGATTCCCAACATGACTACAGTTGATTTTTTCTTCATAAATTGTCTAAACACTGAACCCCAGTATGAATAAGCTGGCGCATCAATAGCTTCAGAGGCAAAATCGTCACGTTTTACAAACTGAAATTTTTCTTTATCGATTGTAGACATTATTTGCCTCCTTTCTCAGTCAATTTAATACGTGGGTCAATAATAGTCATCCAAATATCTCCCAAAAGAAGTGAGAAGATAGAAATACATGTAAAGATGAAGACAAGACCAACGACCATAGAGTTATTAGATGCTTTTACAGAGTCAATCAACATTTTACCCATACCTGGGAAGGCGAAGACTGTTTCAGTAAGGGTTGCACCACCAATAACCCCGATAACGGCACCAGGAATTCCTGAAACCAGCGGAACCATGGCATTTTTAAAGATGTGTTTGTTTGAAATTTCCTTTTCAGACAAACCTTTTGCACGAGCAAAACGAACAAAGTCTTGTGATTGCAAGTCAATCATATAACGACGAATCCAAATAGCGGTACCAGGAGCACCCAACAAACCAAGGATAACTGCTGGTAAAACATACGAACGCCAATCTCCAGCACCCAAGATAGGGAATGAATCTGGCAAGCCGATTGAAGAACCAGCCAAACGAACGATATAAACCAAGGCAATTGTTGGAAGAGCCATCAAGAAGGTCAAAGCCCCTGTTGAGAAGCTATCAATCCAAGTATTCTTGAAGCGAGCCATAGCTGAACCAAGTGGCACGGCAATCGCATAAGAAATCACCAAACCAATCAATCCAACGACTGCAGAGCTGGCAATCATAGAAGGATATTGGTAGTTGCTCTCAGTTGCAGTATATGGGTCATCTTTCCCATAGTTAGCTACTTCACGAGAATCAGCCTGACTAGGCGATTTGTAGGTTCTTGAGTAAATATTTACAGAAGAAGTTTTCTTACCTGTTGGGAACTGAACTTGAGATGTTTTTGTTTGCCCTTGTCCTTGAGTAATGACCTGTAAAACAGGGCTATTAGCATAGGTTGGATAAGAGTCGCCTAAATTAATGTTCACAAAGTTTTGATGCACAAACGGGAACTGACTATTGAAGTACAAGAGATATTTATGTTTAGTTCCTGAACCAACCAATGACCATCCGATCGCTGGATCGTTTTCGAAACGAAGGTAACGCTTCAAGTCTGGATTTTCAGGGTCTTGAATTTTATTTGTATGATCAATGTCAATCAAGTTAGCATAGAATTTGAAAACACGTTCAAAAATTGGGATTTCACGAGTAGCGTAGAATTGCCCACTTTCAGTAAATTCTCCCAGGGTCCAACCATGACCGATTTGTTTGATGTATTTTTCGTAGATAGCCTTGTTGGTATCATTGGCTTCAACGGTCACAGAAGCATCCATCTGGCTAGCTTTTTCTTGCAATTCCTTAGTATCGTAGTACTCGATATAGCCCATACGCTCATAAACAGTATTTTCATAGTTATCACGTTTATCAGCAGTTGTTGCAATCTTGTTATAGTTGGTATCCTGTTTGAAAATCAATTTTCGAGGAACCATTGTATAGATAATCGTGTAAGTCAAGGTTGTTACTAAGAAGATAGAAACCAATGACCGCAAGACACGCATAAAAATATATTTCTTCATATCGTTTCCTTTTAAAATCCCAAAAGAACCTTCTCCTCATGGAGAGAAAGTTCTCTTGAGAGTTATTTATTTAACGTGATTAGCCAATTCTTTTTGAACTTTTTCGTTTGATTCTTTTTTCTCTTTGAGCCATTTCTCACGAGCTTGTTCATAATCAGCCTTTGTTACAACTTTGTCTTGTAACTGAATATATTTGAAGTAGAGATTTGAACCTTTGTCTCCAGATTGGCTATAAGAAGCTGAGAATGGTACAACACGAGAAATGAATGGTGCAGCACCACTAGAAGACATAGCTGGTAAGAAAAGTGAACTGTCTGTCAACCAAGCTTGAGCAGCAGCATATTTTTCATAACGTTTGTTAAGATCACTTGTTTCTTTTCCAGCTTCATCAAGCAATTTATCGTAATCTTTCACACCAACTTTAGCTGCAGCTGCATTTGATGGGTCATCATACCCCATATAAGTTTTCGTTTGCTCACTATTAGTTGATTTAAGGATATCAAGGTAAGTTGATGGATCTTCATAGTCAGGATTCCATCCAACCGCACCTGAAAGATCCCAATCCTCAGCTGCCGCATTAGCAGCATAATAAGTCGCATTAAAGAATTCATCTTTAGAAATTTGTTGAATATCGATGACAACATTTTCTTCGCCTAAAACTTTTTCAACTGATTGTTTGAACGACTGAATCCGTGCGACAAAGTTTTTAGAGGTTTGGTCTACTGGAACATCCAAGTGGATAGGGAATTTCACACCTTCTGCTTCCAGAGCAGTTTTAGCTTTAGCAAATTCTGCTTTAGCTTTGTCAGCGTTAAAGAGACCGTCTTGACCATCGGCAAAGTTTACATCTTTCCACTCGTCTCCATAAGTCGTAACTTTTTCAGCAACCAAGTCACCGAAGGTTTTTTCGCCTGCAGTCACAAAGTCTGGTTTCACAAATAAATTACGAACTGCGAGAGGAGCACCTTCTTTACCGTTAACTTGAGCAGAATAACCTGTACGGTCAAAGGCAAAGTTCAAGGCTTGGCGGAAGTCTTTGTTAAGAAGAGCTTTCTTAGTAGATGTTTTCTCTTCATCTGTCGTTTTAGATGTATATTTGTAATTTTGTCGATCAATATTTACACCTAAACCTCCAATACCAGCTCCTGACGGAGTGTAGAAAATATTATCCTTGTATGACTCCTCTACCTTTGAGAAGTTTGAACTTGTTGGGTAAAGACGAGCAAAACTATAAGCTCCACTTGTAAAGTTACGCTCAAGTGATTCTTGGTCCGAACCATCAAAATATGCAAGTGTTGCTGTATCTAAATGAACATTCTCTTTATCCCAGTACTGCTCGTTCTTAGCAAATTCGATAGAAGATTTAGCAGTCAAACCTTTGAGCAAGAAAGGTCCATTATATAGCAATGATGTAGGATCTGTCGCTTTAGCAAAATCAGAGCCTTTTGACTTTTCAAATTCTTCGTTTAATGGCCAGAAAATTGAATAAACCATCTTAGAGTTCCAGTAAGGTTCTGGTTGGTTCAAAGTATACTCAAGAGTATAGTCATCAACCGCTTTAACACCTACTGTAGAGAAATCTTTTGAATTCCCAGCCAAATAATCAGATAAACCTTTAACAGAAGTTTCAGCTAGATATAGAGCTTCTGATTTCTTATCTGCCGCATGTTTCAATCCATTCACGAAGTCTTTAGCAGTCACTTCGGCATATTCTTCACCATCGGATGTCATCCATTTGACACCTTTACGAATTTTGTAGGTATAAGTCAATCCATCTTTTGATACAGACCAGTCTTCTGCAACCGCAGGAGTCAAATTCCCGTATTTATCATTTGTGAAGAGGCCATCGATCCCGTTTGAAGTAGCCACTTTCGTACTCTCTTTTCCAGAAATAATATAATCTAATGTTTCTGGATCAGCCGAATAGACATAGCCGTAGGTCTTTGGAGCTGTCGAATCCGATGATTTTGAATTCCCACAAGCCACTAACACACCCGTCGCAAACAAAGCAATTCCTGCTGCAATAAATACTCTACTTTTTTTCATTTCTTTACTCCTCTTATAAAGTATAGGTTATCATCAATTATATCATAGATTTCAAGAAAAGTAAACGAAT
>CAURTW010000072.1:0-7065 GCA_963527705.1 uncultured Streptococcus sp. | reverse complement strand
ATTATTCAAAGTAGTTATCTGGATACAGAGGTTGCAACCCAGCCTCTGTTTTTCGATAAAAAGGGACTAAACCTGATTTATTTGGGGTTTGTCTCATCAATATGAAATACAGGAATTGAACCCGACCTAAATCGAGGTTTGATTCAAAATATCAATAGAAAGGAACAAATGTGTTCGTAACTGAACACGGGTTCCCAAATTTCTTACTCAATATAACAGAAAGGAATTGAATCCGACTTAAATTCTCGGAAAAAAAGATAAATCTGCCTAGGAGCATCGCTCCAGCGTCAGATTTCCTATTTTTCAGTCGAATTTTACGGTCTTGGTATCTTGTATGAACAATACTGAATTTTATGATCGTCTGGGGGTGTCAAAAAACGCTTCGGCAGACGAGATCAAAAAGGCTTATCGTAAGCTTTCCAAAAAATATCACCCAGATATCAACAAGGAGCCTGGTGCTGAGGAAAAATACAAGGAAGTTCAGGAAGCCTATGAGACTTTGAGTGACGACCAAAAACGGGCTGCCTATGACCAATACGGTGCTGCTGGAGCCAACGGTGGTTTTGGTGGAGCTGGTGGTTTCGGCGGTTTCGATGGGGCAGGAGGCTTCGGTGGTTTTGAAGATATCTTCTCAAGTTTCTTCGGCGGAGGCGGTGCTTCACGCAATCCAAATGCTCCTCGTCAGGGGGATGACCTCCAATACCGTGTGAATTTGACCTTTGAAGAAGCTATTTTTGGAGCTGAAAAAGAGGTTAAGTACAATCGTGAAGCAAGCTGTAGTACATGTAATGGCTCAGGTGCTAAGCCAGGAACAAGTCCAGTCACTTGTGGACGCTGTCATGGCGCTGGTGTTATTAACGTCGATACGCAGACTCCGCTTGGTATGATGCGTCGCCAAGTAACCTGTGATGTCTGTCATGGTCGCGGAAAAGAAATCAAAGATCCATGTACAACTTGTCACGGAACAGGTCATGAAAAACAAGCTCATAGCGTACATGTGAAAATCCCTGCTGGTGTGGAAACTGGTCAACAAATTCGCCTAGCTGGTCAGGGTGAAGCAGGCTTTAACGGTGGACCATACGGTGACTTGTATGTAGTAGTTTCTGTGGAAGCCAGCGATAAGTTTGAACGTGAAGGAACGACTATCTTCTACAGTCTCAACCTCAACTTTGTCCAAGCAGCTCTTGGTGACACAGTAGATATCCCAACTGTTCACGGTGATGTTGAATTGGTTATCCCAGAGGGAACTCAGACTGGTAAGAAATTCCGCCTACGTGGCAAGGGAGCACCGAGCCTCCGTGGCGGTGCAGTTGGTGACCAATACGTTACCGTTAATGTCGTAACACCGACAGGCTTGAACGAACGCCAAAAAGCAGCGCTTAAAGAATTCGCAGCTGCTGGTGATTTAAAAGTCAATCCAAAGAAAAAAGGCTTCTTTGACCATATTAAAGATGCCTTTGAAGGAGAATAAACAAAAAGAGCCGTCGAGCTCTTTTTGTCTTGTCTTTGAAGATTTAGCGTCGAAAAATCATTTTCCAGTTAGCCTATTATTTATACTTTTGCTTGAGCAAGCCAGCTGCATCCATATCTTGGATGAGTTGCTTGATTTCCGCTTCTTTACCAGGCTTAATAGTAACGGTATCAATATGGTTGATTGCAGAGTTATCCTGAATATCCACTAAAGTCAAGGCTTTTTCATAGAAAGCAATTCCCTTTTTTAGACTTTCCTGATCCTTCCAATATAGAACTGAGTAATCAGGATTTGGTTTCTTTCTGATTTCTTGTAAATAATTCCTACTTTCCTTCTCTAAAAATTGCAATAAACCATGATTGAACAAGTTATCCCCTACTTTATAGTAGGAGATATCTCCTGTCAGTACGACATAGACTTCGAGTTGGTTTTTGGTGAGTTTTGGACTTTCTTTTAAGACAGGGTGACTATTGATGACCTCATCTGAGAAAGTAACATAAAAAATTAAGCCCCCACCTTCGTATTTATATCTTCCATTTGATTTTACTTTCTTAGGAGGCATGTCAAGAGAGGTAAAGATTTGTTTTAAGTCTTCGTTCCCTTTTCGGATGTCACTCGGTGAGGCTCTGAAAGTAAAGAATAGTAGTAGAAATGCTAGGGCGGCAAGAAGGGTAAGGCAACCACAAGGGATTAGGATGATCTGTGCCAGAATTTTAAAAAACTGTTTCATTTTCTTTCCTCTTTTTGTTTGGACCTGACAACCTAAAATGGATTTAAGGAAAGTTGATGGCTCTTTTTACTTATCTTCAGTTTCCTGCATTTCTTTTATCACAGCTAGTCTAGTCTGGATATCTTTTTCCAAGACTTTAAATTTGTAAGTCAGGTCTTCTTGGTATTCCTTGATGAGTTCTTTTTGTTGGTCGATGATTTGCAGGCTGTTTTGGATAATATCCACATCATCCTTGATAGCTTGAACGCGGTCAGTGGTATTCAAGACTTCATCCGTGATGGTTTGGCGATTTTTTGTAACCAGATAACTTCCAGCTGCAGCTCCTGCAAATAGCAGTAGATTGGATAATTTCATAGCAACTCCTTAGGCGTTTTTGATAGTTTCAGCGACTTGAGCAAGTTTGTCAAAGTCAGGTTCGTGGGCGATAAAATCAATCTTGAGGTCATCGTCCGCACTGTAGCGAGGCACGAGGTGAACGTGGGTATGAAAGACGGTTTGCCCTGCGATTTCTTCACAGTTGGCAATGATATTCATGCCAGCAGCTTTGGTAGCTTTCATGACTTTTTGGGCCACTTTTGGCACTTGGGCAAAGAGTTGGCTGGCGCTAGTAGCGTCCATTTCCAAAAGATTGCGATAGTGCTCTTTTGGTACGACCAAGGTGTGTCCAGGCGTTACTTGAGAGATATCAAGAAAGGCAAGAACCTGCTCATCCTCGTATACTTTTGAAGCAGGAATCTCCCCTGCGATGATCTTACAAAAAATGCAATCTGACATAAAATCTACCTCTACTGTATTGAATTTTGATATAATATAGCTACATTATACCAGATTTGGAGAAAATATGTTAGAAATTAAAAACCTGACAGGTGGCTATGTTCATGTTCCTGTTTTGAAAGATGTGTCTTTTACCGTTGAAAGTGGACAGTTGGTCGGTTTGATTGGTCTCAATGGTGCTGGGAAATCGACGACTATTAATGAGATTATCGGTCTGCTGACACCTTATAGTGGTTCCATCAATATCAATGGCTTGACCCTGCAAGAAGATGCAACGAGCTACCGCAAGCAAATTGGCTACATTCCTGAGACACCTAGTCTGTATGAGGAATTGACCCTCAGAGAGCATATCGAAACGGTTGCTATGGCTTATGGTATCGAGCAGAAAGTGGCTTTCGAACGAGTAGAGCCCTTGTTAAAAATGTTTCGTCTGGACCAGAAATTAGACTGGTTCCCTGTTCATTTTTCAAAAGGGATGAAGCAGAAGGTCATGATTATCTGTGCTTTTGTGGTGGATCCGAGTCTTTTCATCGTGGATGAGCCCTTCCTTGGTCTTGATCCGCTGGCTATTTCTGACTTGATTCAGCTTTTGGAAGTGGAAAAGCAAAAGGGCAAGTCCATTCTCATGAGTACCCACGTGCTGGATTCAGCGGAGAAGATGTGTGATGCCTTTGTCATTCTCCACAAGGGAGAGGTGCGCGCTAAGGGAAATCTGGCGCAACTGCGCGAAGCCTTTGATATGCCTGAGGCTAGTTTGAATGATATTTACTTGGCTCTGACCAAAGAGGAGGAGTTATGAAAGACTTGTTTTTAAAGAGAAAGCAGGCTTTTCGTAAGGAGTGTCTTGGTTATTTGCGCTATGTTCTCAATGACCACTTTGTCTTGTTCCTGCTTGTCCTGCTGGGCTTTTTAGCCTACCAGTACAATCAACTCTTGCAAGATTTTCCTGAAAATCATTGGCCGATCTTTTTGTTTGTAGGAATTACGTCTGTTTTACTTTTGCTTTGGGGAGGAATTGCCACCTATATGGAGGCTCCAGACAAGCTCTTTCTCTTAGTCGGAGAAGAGGAAATCAAACTCCATCTCAAGCGTCAAACTGGCGTTTCCCTAGTCTTTTGGCTCTTTGTCCAGACCCTTTTCTTGCTTTTATTTGCGCCCTTATTTTTAGCCATGGGTTATGGCTTGCCTGTTTTTCTGGTCTATGTGCTTTTATTGGGAGTAGGAAAATATTTCCTCTTTCGTCAGAAGGCCAGCAAATTTTTCACTGAAACTGGACTGGACTGGGACTATGTCATTTCCCAAGAAAGCAAGCGTAAGCAAGTCTTGCTTCGTTTCTTTGCCCTCTTTACGCAGGTCAAGGGGATTTCAAACAGCGTCAAGCGTCGTGCTTATCTGGACTTTATCCTAAAGGCTGTTCAGAAGGTGCCTGGGAAGATTTGGCAAAATCTCTATCTGCGTTCTTATCTGCGAAATGGAGACCTCTTTGCCCTCAGTCTCCGTCTGCTCTTGCTTTCCATACTGGCGCAGGTTTTTATCGAGCAAGCTTGGATTGCGACAGCAGTGGTGGTTCTCTTTAACTACCTCTTGCTCTTCCAGTTGCTGGCCCTCTATCATGCCTTTGACTACCAGTATTTAACCCAACTCTTTCCACTGGACAAGGGGCAAAAGGAAAAAGGCTTACAGGCTGTAGTCCGAGGATTGACCAGTTTTGTTTTACTTGTGGAATTAGTTGTTGGGTTGATTACCTTCCAAGAAAAACTAGCACTTCTAGCCTTACTGGGAGCTGGTTTAGTTTTACTAGTCTTGTACTTACCTTATCAGGTAAAACGTCAGATGCAGGACTAACATTGCCTATATGACACTAAAAAAGAAGTTGAGTTCAGTTTGTCTCAACTTCTTTTATTTTCTACAAGATAATGGTTGGTCCGTAGAGACTCAACTTGGTCTTGACCTGGTCAAAGTGGAAGCGGTCATAGGCCCGCCAAGCGGCACGAGTTGGAGCATCTGGATCAAGAGCGCTGAGTCCCATGAGAAGACTGGAAGTCTGGTAAAATTTTTCCAGTTCAATCAAAACTCGATTATCCACTGTCTCAGCCTTGGCTAGAAAGCTAAGAATAGAGTTTAATTGCTCCTGAAAGCGGACGTCGTCAGCGGTTGCCTGTTTGCATGCTTGGTAGGCTTTGTTTAAGTCAGTAATCAAAGTCTGAGCTCTTTTGATAGGGTCTGTATCTGTCATGAGAATTCCTCCTTTAATCTGGGTGCCAGTCTTGATTCTAGCAATTGTGTTTTGATACTGTCAGTTTATCACTTTTATCTCCTTTTTAGCCTTCAAATCTTTAATTGTTCTTGAAATTTCCTGAATGGTACTGTTAAGATTTTATGATAAAATAGTTGTAAGATTATCATACTTATCTGAGGAACAAGATACCCTTCAGGAGCTTTGAAGGCCTGTTTAGGATTTGGTGGGCTTGTATCAGAGTATTTTTGCTATTCTCTTTTTAGGAAGAAATCGAAACAAGGGGAGTAAAAAGATGAGAATATTTGTTTTAGAAGATGATTTTTCCCAACAGACTAGGATTGAAACGACGATTGAGAAACTTTTGAAAAAACATCATATCACTCCTAGCTCTTTTGAGGTCTTTGGCAAGCCAGACCAACTGCTGGCAGAGGTGCATGAGAAGGGAGCACATCAGCTATTCTTTTTGGACATTGAGATTCGAAATGAAGAGATGAAGGGTCTGGAAGTGGCTAGAAAGATTCGGGATAGGGATCCTTATGCCTTAATCGTCTTTGTGACGACTCACTCGGAGTTTATGCCCCTCTCCTTTCGCTACCAAGTGTCTGCTTTGGACTACATTGATAAGGCCCTTTCGGCAGAGGAGTTTGAGTCTCGGATCGAAACAGCCCTTCTCTATGCCAATAGTCAAGATAGTAAAAGTCTGGCGGAAGATTGCTTTTATTTTAAATCAAAATTTGCCCAATTCCAGTATCCTTTTAAAGAGGTTTACTATCTCGAAACGTCGCCCAGAGCCCATCGTGTTATTCTCTATACCAAGACAGACAGGCTGGAATTTACAGCGAGTTTAGAGGAGGTTTTCAAGCAGGAACCCCGTCTCTTGCAGTGCCATCGCTCTTTTCTCATCAATCCTGCCAATGTGGTTCGTTTGGATAAGAAAGAAAAACTTCTTTACTTTCCCAATGGTGGGAGCTGTATGATAGCGCGTTATAAGGTCAGGGAAGTGTCTGAAGCTATCAATAACTTGCATTGAGCTAGGAGAGTTTATGAATATTGCTTGGATATTATTGTATACGCTTATTACTAATGGGCTAAAAATTGTTATTTTCTTTAAGGTAGATGGAATTGGTCTCAATTTTGAGAGAATTTTTAAGGCCTTTCTTTTTAAGCTACTTTTGGCCTTTGTTTTTGTAATGATTAGCTATATAGTAGGAAATGATTATCTATCTTATTTTATGGAACCCTTGTACGGTATAGGTTTGTCTTTCTTACTGTTAAGAGGGCTTCCTAAAAAACTCCTCTTCTTTTATGGTCTCTTTCCAATGATATTGGTGAATCTCTTTTATAGAGGGGTCTCCTATTTTGTGCTTCCATTTTGGGGACAAGAAATTGTAGATAAAGGTAGCAATCCTATCTTTTTATTGATGACGATATTCGTTTGCTTCATAGTTTTAGTCTTTTTGAAATGGTTGGACTATGATTTCACTAACTTGAGAAAGGAGATTCTCGATAAAGGTTTTCAAAAGTCCCTGACCACGATTAACTGGATAATGGGGGCTTATTATCTAGTGATGCAAAGTCTGTCTTTCTTTGAATATGAACAAGGTATTCAATCAACGACTGTTCGCCATCTGATTCTAGTGTTTTACTTGCTCTTTTTTATGGGGATTATCAAGAAACTGGATACCTATTTGAAGGACAAACTCCATGAGAGATTGGACCAAGAGCAGGCCTTGCGCTACAGAGATATGGATCGATATAGTCGGCATATAGAGGAACTTTACAAGGAAGTGCGGAGTTTTCGCCATGACTACACCAACCTCTTAACCAGCTTACGTCTGGGCATTGAAGAGG
>CAURTW010000071.1:0-7199 GCA_963527705.1 uncultured Streptococcus sp. | reverse complement strand
ACTCCAGCTGCTTATCATAATGCAGGTGCATGATTTGGCAGCCTCCGCACTCATTGTAAATAGTACAAGCTGGCACAACTCGAAATTTAGACTTCTTGTTGACCTTCAGTAATTTTGCCTCAACAAAGTTACGTTTAATAGAAGTAATCTGACAATAGATATCTTCACCTTTGAGAGCACCCGGCACAAAGACTAATGTTTTTTGATAAAAGCCGATTCCCTCACCATTAATTCCCATGCGCTTGATTTTTAATGGTATTTTTTGTTTCACTTTCAGATTCATACCCCTATCTTATCACATTTTGAGTTATAATAGAACTATGAAAATCACAAAACTTGAAAAGAAAAAAAGACTCTATCTGATGGAGTTTGATAATGGCGACAAATGCTACATTACTGAAGATACTATTGTTCGTTTTATGTTATCAAGAGATAAGGTGATAAGCGAAGAAGAATTGAAAGAGATTCAGGACTTTGCCCAATTTTCTTACGGTAAGAATCTGGCCCTCTACCACCTATCCTTTAAAGCACGCACTGAAAAAGAAGTCAGAGAATATCTGAAAAAATATGAAATTGATGAAAAAATCATTTCTCAAGTCATTGATAATCTTAAAGAGGATAATTGGATTAATGATGCTCAGTACGCTTATGCTATCATCAATGCCAATCAACTTTCAGGAGACAAGGGGCCTTATGTACTTACTCAGAAACTAGCACAAAAAGGAATTTCAAAATCTACTACAGAAGAAATTTTAAAAGAATTTGATTTTTCGGAAGTTGCTCAACGTGTAGCTAATAAACTATTGAAAAAATATGAGGGAAAACTTCCAGCTCGTGCCTTGCAAGAAAAGATTATCCAAAACTTGACCAACAAGGGGTTTTCCTATTCTGATGCTAAAAGTGCCCTTGACGAGTTGGATAGTCAAGTTGACCAAGAAACGACTCAGGAACTCATCTTCAAGGAACTTGATAAGCAATATGCTAAGTATGCTCGAAAGTATGAAGGATACGAACTTAAACAGCGTTTAACTCAAGTTTTAGCACGAAAGGGCTACGATTTTTCGGATATAGCAAGCGCTCTCAGAGAATATCTTTAATATTTTCATGTAAAATTCACAGATTTTAGGCAATTTTATGGTACAATAGTAAACGATAAACTTATAAATTGTAGAAAGTTGGTTAGTTATGAAACTTCCAAAAGAAGGCGACTTTATTACAATTCAAAGTTATAAGCATGATGGGAGTCTCCACCGAACTTGGCGGGACACCATGGTACTAAAAACAACAGAAAACGCCATTATTGGTGTCAACGATCACACACTGGTTACCGAAAGTGATGGTCGTCGTTGGGTCACTCGAGAACCGGCTATTGTTTACTTTCACAAGAAATATTGGTTTAATATCATTGCCATGATTCGCGATAATGGAATTTCCTACTATTGCAATATGGCTAGCCCCTACTATCTGGATGAAGAAGCTCTGAAGTATATTGATTACGATTTGGATGTTAAAATTTTTACAGATGGGGAAAAACGTCTCTTAGATGTTGAGGAGTACGAGCGTCACAAACGCAAAATGAATTATTCTGATGACTTAGACTATATTTTAAAAGAACATGTCAAAATTCTTGTTGATTGGATTAATAATGGACGTGGTCCTTTCTCAGAAGCCTATGTAAACATTTGGTACAAGCGCTATGTAGAACTAAAGAATCGGTAAAGTTGTCAAAGGTCAGGAACAAAATCCTGACCTTATTTTTTGGTAGTGTAAAATAAATTGTGTAAACACAAAAAGGAATAAATCCATTATAGCAGAGTTACAACACATTACTAGAAAGAGATTTATGCAGAATTCGTAAAATATATAAAACAAATAGATATACTGTTATTTTTAATGTCTTTATTCCTTGTAAGTTTACAACAAACTTATATCGTTTAATACAAAAAATACGAAAATGATTAGTATAAAAAATACAGGTCAACTTCGTATCAAAAAAATTTTTTGTATTTCCACCTAACATCAATCATTTAGTACAACATTTTAAAAACAATATCTTTACAGAGAAAATGCTATTTAATCTACCAACTCATTTAATCGTTTTTGAAAATATAAAGCAATACTTTTAGATTCAATAAACTCAAAATATTTTATGACATTGTTCATTTGTTTAATTCCAGATTCTTTAGATTCAGTCAGATATATTTTATATCCTTCTACAAATTTGAATGTAGATTTTTCAAAAACTTTTGTGTCATCTTTTAATAATTTCTTTAATTTCATTTCAAAGTAGTCTGCATATATTAGATGTGAATTTTCAAGGCAACAGAACCAAAAATTTAAACAAGCTGACACAACTAAATTTCTATTCTTACCGATTTTTTCGTAATAATGTGTACGCTCTAGTATTTCTTTTCCGACCCTGTAAATATAATCTATCTCAAAAAGATGATATAAATTACCAATCAGCGTTATCTCATAGGACTCCCATCGTTCCTTCTGGAATAAATAGTCATATACTAAATTTAGATCATCTCTACTAACTACATGATTACAATCTATCTGATTTAACAATCCCTGAACCATAATTGTATTTATTTTATGAGTTTTTTCCCCACTCTTCTCAAAAAGCTTTTGTTGCTCATTTTTTATTACCTCCAATCCTTTAGTATTCAAACTATAAAAATTCGGAGATAAATTAACCAAAAAATCATCAAGCTCCGATCTTTTATAATGTTCTAAGTAATTACAAAAATTCTCTATCGAAACATTGATATTTGATAATAATTCAAAAAATGTTGAAAGAGAAATTTCATTTTATCCCCTTTCAAATCTAGAAAGTTGAGATTTTGATATAGAATCAGCTGCAGCATACTCTAAAGAATATCCGTTTAATTTTCTAAAATATCGAAAACCTTCTCCATAATTTTTCACACTTTCGTTCCCTTAACTTTCTTTTCGAGCGATAAACATACCATATTCTTTAGGAATGATCAACATACCATTATTAAACTCACTTTCCAATCTTTTACGTATTATTTCCTCTTCTAGTGAGCCTATTTCTGAAATTCCTTTAAACGATTGGATGTATTTAACTAGGTCATCTATACTAGTTACCTGTAACTCATCATCATAGAGTAATGTATCGACAGAGTTAAAATACCTACTCAGGTACCTTTTACCATTTTGTAAAGTAAACGTTTTATTTTCTAAATCTTGATTAACCTCATCTTTAAATAAACTTGCCAAATAATTTACAACTCCATTTTCACCAAATGTAGCACAGTAAAAAATTCCTCCGGTTTTTAAGACCCTATTTACCTCAGAGAGAGCTTTAGGAATATCATTCACATGATGTAAAAGCATATTAGCAATAACAATATCAAACGTTTCATTCTCAAAAGAAATCTTTTGAATATCCATTATCTCATAGTTGACATTGTCTCTATTTCCAATCACTGACTTCGTTGATTTTACCATATCTTTAGAAAAATCTGTAACAACCAACTGCTTCATTTTATCTATAGAATCACTATTACTTTTCCACAGTTCTCCTGTACCACATCCCAATTCTAGAACCTTTACTTCATCAGTGATTTGGTAGTTAGAAAATATCCAATTATTGAATCCCAATTTATTTTTTGAATACTTCTTATGCAATTCTACTCGAATATCAAGATTATCATGACTTTTATATTGTTCAATTACTTTATCAATCATTTTAAATGACCTCCACTCTATAATTTGACATTATATCACAAGAATAAAGATAGTGTTAAATAAGTTGTATAAATGCAAAAAAGGAATATTCCGTTATAGCAGAGTTGCAACACATTTCTATAAAGAAATTTATTCCTACGACTCAGTTTAGCATGCTTAACTTCCTAACTCAAAAACAAAGCATGGATTAATTTATCCGTTCTTCTTTTGAAACAGATTTTAACTGATAATTGCTCGTTTTAATTTAAAAAGCTCTTTTGAGCAAAACTTCATTTTTTTAAGAGTCCAAGGCTTGTTGAAGACTCACAAGCCTTGGACTAGAAATTCAAAGATTGGTCCAGCAATTTCTATCTATCACTTTTCTACTAGCAAAAAACCTACCTTGAGGCAAGTTTTCATTTATATATCTAATTTCGTAACAGTAAATTTGATGTGGGAATAGTCTTTCTCAACATCCTTATCCAGTAAGAAAGCCGTGGCGTCCTTCTTAACCTGAACCAAATCAATATTTTGAGCCTGGGCTGCATAGACGCATCCACAATAACATTGGCGGTAGATGTCATACTCTTCACACATCTCTACTGAACGTTTGTAGCCTTGATTTTTCTTGAAATCACTTGGAAGATAGTGTGTTGTGTAAATTTTTTGCACATCGATTCCGATGCTGTTAATGGTTTGAGAATTCTTATGAGGACTGATGGTCAAGGCTGAGCCAAAGTAGTCAAAGCCCAAGTCCATAGCCACTTGAGCTGTCTTATCCAGTCGGTAGTCAAAGCAAACCTTGCAACGGTCGCCACCTTCTGGCTCTTCTTCCAGTCCTCTGACTAACTTACGGTATTCATTTGGTTCATAGGGAGCTTCTAGATACTGGACCGTATTTCCAGTCCGCTCATTAAAATCACTGACAAATTTCTTGGTAACATAGGCTCGCTTATGGTATTCTGCCTTGGGATGGATATTAGAATTGGCAAAATAGATGGTCACATCTGCATACTTGGTCAAATATTCTAGGGTATAGGTACTGCAAGGGGCGCAGCAAACATGCATGAGAATGGTTGGGCGCTGCTCATTTTTCTCCCATACTTGTACCATCTTCTGCATAACACGGTCATAATTAATCTTCTGATTGGGGTTCATCTTGCTCAGAATTTCTTCTACATCGATCATGTTCTTCTCCTTTTTCTAGTCTTATTTTATCATATAAATTAGGAGAGCTCAAATCAATTTAGAAGTGAATATCATAAAAAGAGGGTTAGTCATTCCCTCCTTTTGTGTTTTTTATAAATTGTTTTCTATAGAAAGCTTACATCATCCCGCCCATCATGCTTGGATCCATTGCTGGAGCTGGGGCTGCTGGTTCTGGTTTATTAGCTACGACTGCTTCCGTAGTCAAAATCAAGCTGGCTACAGATGCTGCATTTTGTAGGGCTGAACGGCTCACTTTAACTGGGTCGATAATCCCCTCTTCAATCATGTTGACCCACTCGCCAGTTGCTGCGTTGAAGCCTGTACCAAGTTCAGCATTCTTCAAACGATCAATAACGATAGATCCTTCAAATCCTGCATTGTGGGCAATTTGACGGACTGGTTCTTCCAATGCACGGAGAACAATATTGCGGCCTGTTGCTTTGTCTCCTGTCAATTCCAAATCAGCCACGGCTGGGATAACATTTACAAGGGCTGTTCCACCACCTGCAACGATTCCTTCTTCAACAGCTGCACGAGTAGCGTTGAGGGCATCTTCAATGCGGAGTTTCATTTCTTTCAACTCAGTTTCAGTTGCGGCTCCAACCTTAATAACCGCTACACCACCTGACAATTTTGCCAAGCGTTCTTGCAATTTTTCACGATCAAATTCAGAAGTTGTGGTTTCGATTTGAGACTTGATAACTGCAACACGGTGAGAAATCGCTTCAGGATTTCCAGCACCTTCTACGATAACAGTGCTATCTTTGTCCACAGTTACTCTCACTGCTTGACCAAGAGCTTCAATTGTCGCATCTTTCAACTCAAGACCAAGGTCTTCTGTGATAACTGTTCCGCCTGTCAAGATGGCAATGTCTTCAAGCATGGCTTTGCGACGGTCACCAAAACCAGGTGCCTTAACGGCTACCACGTTGAAGGTTCCACGAATCTTGTTCAAAACAAGAGTTGGAAGAGCTTCACCATCTACATCATCCGCAATAATCAAGAGTGGACGATTGCTTTGGAGAATACTTTCTAGGAGTGGCAAGATTTCTTGGATATTTGAAATCTTCTTATCAGTAATCAAAATGTATGGATTTTCAAGGTCAGCCACCATTTTTTCGCTATCTGTCACCATGTACTGTGAAAGGTAACCACGGTCAAACTGCATTCCTTCTACGACTTCAAGCTCTGTTTCCATACCACGTGACTCTTCAATGGTGATGACTCCGTCTTTACCAACTTTTTCCATGGCTTCAGAAATGTATTCACCGACTTTTTCAGAACGAGAAGATACGGCAGCAACCTGAGCGATAGCTTCTTTATTGGCAACAGGGATGGCGTTGTTTTTCAAGGCTTCAACTGCTGCAGCAACTGCTGTTTCAATCCCACGACGAATGCCGATTGGATTGGCACCTGCAGTGACGTTTTTGATTCCTTCGCGGACGATAGCTTGAGTCAAGACTGTTGCAGTTGTCGTTCCGTCACCTGCGATATCATTGGTTTTTGAAGCTACTTCTGATACCAATTTGGCACCCATATTTTCAAAATGGTCTTCTAGCTCAATCTCTTTAGCAATAGTAACACCGTCATTGGTAATTAATGGTGAGCCAAATGATTTTTCCAACACAACGTTACGACCTTTTGGTCCCAAGGTTACTTTAACAGTGTCTGCAAGGATATCGACACCACGAACCATAGCTGAACGAGCATCAGATGAAAATTTAATTTCTTTTGACATACTTACTTTCTCCTTCTATTCTTCAATGATTGCCAAGATGTTAGCTTCGCCTACGATGATGTACTTTTCATCGCCATCTTTGACATCAAGACCTGCGTGAGCTTCAACCAAGACACGGTCTCCAGCTTTAACACTTGGAGCAACCAAGTCACCGTTCAAGGTACGAACACCTTGTCCAGTAGCCACAACTTGAGCTGTTTTGGTTTTTTCTTGGGCTGAACCTGCGAGGACAAAACCTCCAACAGTTTGTTCTTTTTCTTCTACTTTTAAGACCACACGGTCTCCTAACGGTTTCAACATCTGATTTCCTCCATAATGAGATAGATAGTATTAGCACTCTTTATATCTGAGTGCTAATTTATAGTTCTATTGTATCACTTGGTCAGAAATAGTCAAGAAAAAAGTCTGACTTTCTCAAGATAAAAAGCCTGAGACCAACTCAGACTTTTTAATGTTTAAAATGGCAATTCCTCCTCTTCCAAAACCAAATCTGCTAAATCCTGTCCTGCATTATTTTCACGCATGGCACGTTGAGCACGACTTTCCAAGAGTTGGA
>CAURTW010000070.1:0-7278 GCA_963527705.1 uncultured Streptococcus sp. | reverse complement strand
CGGGTGCCCACGGAGGACTTACACCTCAGATGCACGACATGCCCGTCGTACCAAAGAAAAGAGTCTGGGACAAAAAGATTTTGATTTTCGGAATTCTTTATTATAAATTTTAAAATCGATTGATTAGACAAAAAAGCGAACAAGACAGAATTCTGAGTGTCAGATAACTCGTTTTGTTCGCTTTTTATATCTAAGGTTAGACTTTTGTCCCAGACTCTTTATCTTCTATCTAGGACAAGAGTTTCTCTCTGGTCTTTAATGATAAAGAAGGTATCAAAATTTCTAGTCTTCTTTTTTACCTTTAGTAGCTACTAATCCTGCACTTAAACCTAGAAGAGCTAAACCTGCTGCTACTGCTGCTTAGCTTACCGCACTTCCTGTATTTGGTAACTGCACTTTATTAGCTTGACTGGCTTCACTTAAAGCGATTTGTTTTGTATCTGCTTTTTCTAACACTTGTGGTTTTGTAGCTTCTTGAGCTACTGGTATAGTTGTTTCACCAGCTGTGCCGACTTCTACGATGCGATTCTGAACCAAAACTTTATCATAGCTATCCTTTTCAGTTCGCTTACCATTTTCAACCTCAATCAAGTGAACACGAGTTTGACCTGCTGGAAGTTTGTCATTCTTTTGTTCCTGAACCTTGAAGTCAATGGTTTCTTCTTCGACTACAAGTTCTGGGCGATTCAGAACAAGATTTTTAATTTCGTCTTCTGGAAGAAAAGTTCCTAGTTTGGTTCCAACCAAGACAATGCGGTCTGTTGGTGCCTCTACCACCTCATGGAGTTTTTCTTCCTTACTTCCATCAGGATTAATACTTGTAAAGATACGTTCCTTACCAAGTTTTCCTTCTTGTTCTACACGAGTTTCACTAAGAAACAGTGTTGAATCTTTTTTCTCAACTGTCTTGTAGGCTAAATCTTTTTCAACAAATTCGAGTTTTGGAAGTTCTTCTTGTACAGCAGCAACTGTTTTCTCAGAAACTGGTTTTTCCTTAGTCAACTGGATACGGTATTCCTTAACTTGATTTCCACTTTCTGAAACAAGACGAACAAGTACTGGAAGGCTATCATCGCCACTATCTACAACTGTTGAAGCTACTTGATTGTTTTCTTCAACTGAAACTTTTGGACGTTGTCCGCTATAGGTTACTTGATAGTCTTGACGGTTTTCAGCGAAATCAGGGAGTTCTTTTCCATCTACAAGAATCTTCGATTGAGTACTTTCTTGAGGAAATTCACTTGGCGCAAGGAAGGTCATCTCAATCATCGCAACACCGCTCCTATCTGCTTTACGCTCCATACGCCATCTCATGGCTTTGGCTTTGACAGCTTTAAATGTTACGTTGATTTCATCACCAGCTGCGATGTCTTTATCCGCACGATAAGGCACAGCTTCCCAATTTTCTGGATTGTTAAATGGATGAGCTGCATCGTAGGCTTGGTAGTTAGAATAGTAGGTAGGCACTTCAAACTCTGGGCCAATATAACGTTCCAAAACGAGTTTAGATGGGGCATCTGTACCACTATCTGCAAAGAAGTGAAGTTTGGCTTGCGCTACAGTCCGTTCTACAATCTTACCATTTTCACGGAAGATCACACCTGCTGATACTTCTGGATTAGAAGATGGTGTTGGAGACCAGTTTGTCCAACGACGATTTTCTGAATGATTTCCGTCATTGAGATAGTCCACACGGTCATGGGAGTTTCTATCAATGTCGTTAGTGGCTGAAGCAAAGGCGCGGTTACTATTTTCATCATACTCTGGGTTATTTGAAAGAGCTTCACCAAGTTTGTCTGTCACTCGTACAGTGAACTCAGTAACAAGATCACTACCAAGGACACGACCTCGAACAGTAAATTGGCCTGCTTTAGTCAGATTTTCTGCTGGAACTTCTTCCCATTCCACTGCCAAGTCTTTTGTTTCGTAACCGTCTTTACCTGTGAAGTAAACAGGAACCTTAGTTGGCAATTCAAGCAGTTGCCCTACTTGTAGTAAGCGAGCTTGTTTGACCGCGGCAACTGGTTTACGAGAGAGCAAGTCTTTATTGCTTGTAAAGTGTAGACGGTATTCTCCTAGGATGTCGCCATTTTCAGCCTTTGCGATAACACGAACTGGCTCACCTTCACGAACGCTTGGAACGACGGTAGCGAGACCATTGTTGCTAACACTTGCTGTTACTGCAGGAACTTTTCCATCTACAGACTCAAGGTAGTAGTCTGTCAAATCAGGGTTGAAGTTTGCTAAGTCTTTGCCGTCAACTTGGATTCTTGTTTGTCCTTGTTTGGCTGCCGCAACTTGTTTCGCAAAGATTTGTACTTCTGTGATAGACGTTCCACGCTTGTTATCTGCTTTGACCATGCGAATACGAACAGCATAGGTTTCAACTTTATCAAAGCTAAAGTGGTTCATTTCTCCAGCCTTGAGTTGAGCAGGAGCTTTTAGATTAGTCACTGGTTTCCAGTTAGCTAGATCGTTAAATACATGGTCTTCGTGGAATCCAACACTTAGATTATGAACGGAGCGTTTGCTCAAGATACCTGAATCTCCAAACAGAACACCGACTGAAGCTTCTGGATTACTACGATTCCAGTTTATCCAACGATTGGCTGGTCGGTCATTAAAGGAAATCAATTTATCGTTGACATTTGAAACAGGGTCGGTTGGATTTGAATCTGAAGCAAAGGCAAGTGGCAATTCTGAACCGGTCCATTGGTCAGAAATGTTTGCACCTTGCTCAGTTTGAGCAGATACGCGAACATGGAGTTTGGTAGTTAATTGCGTACCTTCTAAACGACCATTAACTGTAAAGACACCTTCCTTAGCGTATTGCTCTGGACGAATCGCATCCCATGCAACCTTAGCTGATGAAACGTGACCATTTGAATCATATGTACGAACGCTTTCTGGTAATTGTGGTGCTTCTGCGACTGGAGTTGTCACACTAACTTCTTCAACTGAAACGATGCCTTCTACAGATACTTTAGCACGCGCTTCCAAGTCAATTCCTTCAACTTTACCTAGCACTTCAAAGGTTTGATAGGAGTCTAGTTTTTCTTTCGGAATAGCTTGCCAAGTGACTTTGTGAGCTTTAGGGAAACATTTGTCATACTCAACCGTTACTGTTGACGGAAGAGTAGGTTCTTGGTGTAAATCTGTCACTACATTTACAGGACGGATGGATTGCGCAATCTTCTTCTCAGTATTTGCTTGTATAGTGAGATTGATTTGACCTGTAGCACCCTCATATTCAGCTTTCAGAGTGAGTGCTCCTGGTTTATGCAACTCAAGCATTCCTTTTCGGACTGCAACTTCCCCTTCACCGCTTGTAGAGAAGCTCACCTTATCAGCTGGTAATACAGCTTGCGTTCCATCTTGATAGTGAGCTCGAACCGACAAGTTGACTGTTTGGTCTTCTTTGAGACCGTCAGCTTGTTCCACTTGCAAGCTCAAGTGAGCAATTTTTGGTGATTCTTCTAGGAATTGAATTGCATAGGTTTGAAGAGGACCACCATCTTTAGACTGAACAAAGATGCTTGCACGCATGCCGTTTGCTGCACTTGCTTGAAGAACTGTAACATCAGCATTTTCAGCACTTGCTGTGACTTCTGGCAATTGGGCACCATAAGCAAGAGTGCGGTATTGCATTGGTTGTTGACTAGTAAGCCCTGTTACTGCCTCACCACCAACAGTAACAGTTGGCACTACAGGTGCTGCAGCATTTCCTTCTTCTACCACAAGAGTTGCATGAATAGTTTCTCCAGCTAACTGACCAGTCATTTGAATACGTGATCCAGCTACTGAAAGTTTGGCTTTATCTGCTTCCGCAATCTCCCAGCTATCTACTTCGTACTCTTGTACACTTCCATCGGTTACAAGTATTGACACATATTTATCTACAGTGTTCAAATCTGTTCCTGGAGCAACACGTTTAACTGTTGGTAATTCTTTCGCAATTGCTAGAACTTCGACATGAGCCTCTACCTCACGTCCATTTGCTGTACCTTTAGCAGTCACAACTCCTGCTTGACTAACATCGACTTGAGACCAAGTTACTGGAAGTTTTTCACGACTATCATCGCTGTATACAAAACCTACTGTTTTCGGCATTTTTGGAATTTGAGAAATAACTGTGCGTACTTTTGGTGTTTCTGTTCCTAAAACTGTTTTTTCTTTATCTTCTTGTTTACCAGTAAAGACAGTTACTTGCGCAGACTTCAAGAGATCAGAATGAGCAGTAAGCGTGAATTTACCTGCTTGCTCAGTTGATTTGACAATTGCAACACCCTTACCATTAAAGGCTTTACGAACCCAAGAACCATCTGGCTGCGCTTTGTAACGTTCACGGCTAGCTTGTTCCCAATTATCGACACCGACTAGCTGTCCTTACCTATGCAATTGGAAGCGAACGAGATTGTTAGCAGTTGGAACAACATTGCCTTCACTGTCTACAATTTCGTAGTAGATGTAAGTCAAATCTTTGCCATCTGCTGCGATTGCGTTTTCTTCCTTGATGAGGCGTACACCTGCTGGTTGCCCCGCAGTAGTAATTTTATCTCTTGCAATCTCTTTACCAGCATCATCGCGAGCCACTGCTTCTATAGTTCCTAGTTTATAAGCAACCTTCCACTCGAGATAAAGCTCTTTAGCATTAGCTCCCTCTTGGTATGTTCTTCCATCGCTAGTTTGCTTTTTGTTAAATTTCTTCTCTCCTAGAGACTGGCCATTTAAGAACAATTCTACACTAGAAGCATTCGAATAAGCACGAACTGGAATCTTGCCTTCTGAATCAGCTACTTTTGATGCTAACTCTTCATTTTCCCAGTTCCAGTGAGGAAGAAGATGGACCATTGGTTTCTTTTTAACTGAAACCCATTGACTTTGGTAGAGATAGAAGTCATGTTTTGGAATACCTGCAGTATCTACAATACCAAAGTATGAACTCTTAACTGGCGTGTGGTTTTGGTTATGCCAAGGTGTTGACTCCCCAATATAGTCTGTCCCAGTCCAGATAAATTGACCAGCATAACCAGCATTGTCTCGGTCAAAAGTCCATGAATCTGTAGCTGTTTTACCCCAGCCGACTCTGTCATTACCGTAGTCTGACTGTTCGTAATTACGTTCAGGTCCATTACTATGTTTCAATTCACGTTCAGGACGATAATAACTACCACGAGTACGAGTTGCTGAAGAGATTTCAGAACCATAAATCAACCATTTTGGATGCTTAGCTCGAAGAGCTTTATAGTTATCTTCAGAGTAGTTAAAGCCAACAGCATCTAATTCTTCGGCAATTTTCTCATGTCCACCACTACCATTACCGAAACGGAACTTATCTGCTCCCATAGTAACGTAGCGTGTCTTATCAACGTCTTTAATAACCTTGACCAAACGCTTTACTGTAGCTAGTGAGTGAGCATCACCATTAGCTTCACCGATTTCATTACCGATTGACCACATGAAGATAGCTGGATTGTTTTTGCCTCTTTCAACCATGGTACGTAAGTCAAAATCAGACCATTTTTCATCTTTTTTAGCTTCTGGATGAGTAGCATCTTTTTCAAAGAAACGTCCGTAGTCATATGGTTTCTTGCCTCCATACCAAGTATCAAAGGCTTCTTCTTGAACAAGCAAACCAAGTTCAGCAGCTATTTGCAAGGTTTGCTCACTGGCAGGGTTATGCGTTGTACGAATGGAATTGACACCCATTTCTTTCATCTGTTTAAGACAACGGTACTCAGCTTTATAGTTTTCTTCCGCTCCAAGTGCTCCGTAATCGTGGTGTAAAGAAACACCATGGAATTTAATACGTTCACCATTCAAAGAGAAACCTTCATTTGGTGTCCAGTTATAGTAACGATAACCAAACAGGTCTTTCTTAGCATCCACAAACTGACCGTCACGATATACACGAGTAACCAATTAGTACAAAGCAGGTTTATCACTTAGAACTGTGCAGAGCTTTGGTTTTTCAACTTCTAAAATAGCATCAAGTTGTGTCGTTTCATGAGCTTTCAAAGTACGACTAGATGTACGAACTAAGCCTGTTACAGGCTACCCACCACGTTCAACAATTTGATATTCGGCAACAAGTTCGTGGTCTTTGTCGTCCGTATTGACGATTTTGCTGGTTACATGAGTTGCAACCCTGCCATGTTGTTGTTCTTCAAGTTTTGGTGTTAAAATGGTTGTCCCATTTTTCTCAACATGAACCTTATCTGTCACTTGTAAAGTTACATCACGATAGATACCACTTCCTGAATACCAACAGCTACTTGGCTGTTTATTGACTGCATGAACATCAATTACATTCTCACGTCTATCTTTATTCAAATATTTAGTGATATCATATGAAAATTGATTATAACCATTTGGGTAATGCCCCACTAACTGACCATTGACATAAACTTGAGAATCCATGTAGACGCCATCAAAAGTAAGGCGAACATTTTTCTTGAGGTCTTTTTCATCAAGTTTGAAAGTCTTGCGATACCAAGCTTCACCACCGTTAAGCTGTCCACCTTCGTTTTGGGCAGGAGATTCATGATCGAAATCATTAAAGATACTCCGGTCATGCGGTAAATCTAATTTTTTCCACGTAGATACGTCTGCATCCGTTTTAATGGCCTCCTTAGAATTTGCATTGAGTTTAAAGTGCCAATTTTGATTAAAATTCACTTTTATCATCTTCCTTGACCGGTTTTTCTTGACTTGAAGCTTATGATTCTACCTTTGGCGCTTTTTCTTCAGGTTTAGCAGACACTTTTTCCTCTTTTGGAGTTACAGCTTCATCTTCTTTCTTCTCAGATACAATAGATCCAGTTAAACTAGGTTCGCTGTGTTCTGCCCTTTCGACTACATTTTTAGTTTCCAAAGATTGATCAACCTTTTCTTCTACTATCGGTTTTTCCTCTTTAGGTTTCTCAGCAGTATGAGTAATAGGTGTTTCATCCGCATAAACTACAGATTTTCCAGCTATATTTCCTCCTAATAGAACTGCACAAGTCCCAATCATTACTGAGCAAGCTCCCACAGCAAACTTACGAATGCTATAAACTCTTTCCCGATTCCAATGGCCTTTTCCCATAAAAACCCTCCTTTTAGTAATCGTTTTCATTTTTATGTGAGCGCATCACTTTTAATAGTCTTTTATCTTTATTTTATAAAATAATATAGGAATTTTCAACACTTTAAGCATATAAAATAATATTTTTGATTGTTTTGGTAACTTCTCAAAGTAACTTCCACTTGGCTGACTAAAGTGGAAATTAGTCTAAA
>CAURTW010000069.1:0-7692 GCA_963527705.1 uncultured Streptococcus sp. | reverse complement strand
ACAAAGGCATTCTCATAGTTTTGGAGATAGCGCTTGAGCCAGTCAATATGCTCAGCATCCAAGTAGTTGGTTGGCTCATCCAACAGCAAGATATCAGGCTTTTCAAGGAGGAGTTTAGCCAAAAGTACCTTAGTTCTTTGCCCACCTGACAAAGAGGTTACATCTGTATCCATGCCAAAGTCCATGACACCAAGGGCACGCGCTACTTCGTCAATCTTAGCATCCAAGGTATAGAAATCACGACTCTCCAGACGGTCTTGAAGTTCTCCCACTTCTTCCATGAGAGCATCAACATCCGCTCCGTCTTCAGCCATTTCCATATAAAGGTCATTGATACGAGCTTCAGCTTTAAACAGCTCATCAAAGGCCGTACGGAGAACATCACGCACCGACTGCCCTTCAGCAAGGACGGAGTGCTGGTCCAAGTAACCAGCAGTCACATATTTAGACCACTCAACCTTCCCTTCATCTGGCAACATCTTACCAGTCACGATGCTCATAAAGGTTGATTTTCCTTCACCATTGGCACCGACCAGGCCGATATGTTCTCCCTTTAGGAGACGGAAGGACACATCTTCAAAAATTGCACGGTCACCAAAACCGTGACTCAAATTTTTAACTTCTAAAATACTCATTTTAATTCCTTATCTTGTTTTTATGTAATTGTTTATAGAGGAACCAAGCCAAATAGCCACCCAAGGTATTAGTCCACAAATCATCAATCTCAAAGACGCGATTAAAATCAAAGACAAAGTCCAAGACTAACTGCGTACACTCAATTCCAAGACTCACTAGAAAGCTAAAAAGTAGCACCTTTTTTGTTTTCCGCAAGTTTGGAAGGAGATAAAGGAGTTGGAAAACAAGAGGAAAAAGCAAGAAGACATTGAGGATATTTTGTAAAAAAATCCAAAATAATTGTCCTACATCACTCACTTCGCCCAGTTTCCAGAGAGAATTGAAAGGAGTCAAAAGAAAAACCAGGCGTCCAAGATGCTGAATACCTGGAGTTTCCACTCCCACGGGAGAATGTTCTTGAGGAGTAAAGCAAAAATAGACGATACAAATGCTATAGAAAATGACTCCCCAAACCAAAATATGATTATAAGTTTTCTTCATCATTAAGGATTGACTGCTGCGACTGCTTTCTGGCGGTCACGTTTCATTGTGTTAGAGCGCAATTGTCCACAAGCTGCATCAATATCTGTACCATGCTCTTGACGAACAACACAGTTGACCCCTTTTTTCTTAAGCGTATCATAGAAGGCCAGGACGCGCTCTTTAGGACTACGGCTATATTGGTCATGCTCACTAACTGGGTTATAAGGAATCAAGTTGACATAAGACAATTTCTTGATGTTCTTGAGCAATTCAGCCAATTCCAAGGCTTGTTCTACACCGTCATTTACTTCATTGAGCATGATGTATTCAAAGGTCACACGGCGATTGGTTGTTTCGATATAGTACTCAATAGCAGCAAAGAGTTTTTCAATCGGAAAGGCACGGTTAATCTTCATGATGCTTGAACGCAACTCATTGTTAGGTGCGTGAAGGGAAACGGCAAGATTGACCTGAACTCCTTCATTAGCAAAATCACGAATTTTATGGGCCAAACCTGAGGTTGAAACCGTAATGTGACGAGCACCGATAGCCATTCCCTTGTCATCATTGATGGTACGGACGAAATTCAAGACATTGTTGTAGTTATCAAAGGGCTCACCGATACCCATGACAACGATATGGCTGACGCGTTCATCCTGACCACGCTCATCAAAGTATTTCTGAACCAGCATGATTTGTGCTACGATTTCACCGTTATTGAGGTCACGTTGTTTCTTAATCAAACCAGAAGCACAGAAGGTACAACCGATATTACAGCCGACCTGAGTGGTCACACAGACTGACAAACCATAGTGTTGACGCATGAGTACTGTCTCAATCAACATACCATCAGGCAACTCAAAAAGATATTTAACTGTCCCATCAGCAGACTCTTGAACGATACGTTGTTTCAAGGGATTGACCACAAACTGGTCATTAAGCTTAGCAATCAAATCCTTTGACAGGTTGGTCATTTCTTCAAATGACTGGACACGTTTACGGTAAAGCCATTCCCAAATTTGGTCTGCACGAAATTTCTTTTCTCCCTGCTCCAAAACCCATTCCTGCATGGTTTGACGTGTTAAACTATAAATTGACGGTTTCATTTCTTCTCCTTATTCTCTACTCACTTCTGACGAATGACAAAATGACGTTGCCCCTTGTCCTCTTTCTGAGAATGCTGGTCTTTCTGACGACGTCTATTTTTCTTATCTGCATTCGGTTTTCGTTTTGTTTGAGCCGGTTTCTTTCCTTTTCTAGAAGGTGTTTCTTCTTCCTTCTTACGTATTTTCTTGTCAAATGATGCTCGCTTAGGGGCTTCATTTGACAAGACAAAATAGGCACAACCATAACTACAATACTCTAAAAGGTAGTCTTGTAAACGACTGATTTTTTCAAGTTTTTCTTCTGTTCGCTCATCCTTGTAAAAACCTCGTAGGCGAAGCTGTTCGTTGCTCCAGTCTCCCACGATATAATCAAACTTTGTTAAGACTTCTGAAAAACGCTGATTAAAAGCCGTCACATCAAAGGCATCCTTGATATTTTCCACCAAGGAAAAAGCTATCCCTTCCGTTTCGACCTTGTCCCCGTGTAAATGAAACTCAGGACCAGGAAACTTGTTATAGTTGTATAATTCAGGTGCAATTTCTTTTCGCATAGATATCCTTTTTTCACGATTACTTAATACTTTATTCTACCATAATTTCTAGCAGTTAGCACGTTTCTCATAAAAATGAAAAAAGTCTGACGATTTTGTCAGACCAAAATAATATAACCTTAAAAAGAGAAGAACAATTCTTCCCTCCAACTATCATTATTTAGCAGCTGCGTACAATTCATCTACTTTATTCCAGTTGATCACTGAGAAGAAAGCTTTGATGTAGTCAGGACGCACGTTGCGGTATTTCACGTAGTAAGCATGTTCCCAAACATCCAAGCCCAAAATTGGTTTTTTACCTTCTGAGATTGGTGTGTCTTGGTTTGCTGTTGAAGTCACTTCAAGCTTCCCTTCTTTGTTGACAACCAACCATGCCCAGCCAGAACCAAAGCGAGTTGTAGCTGCTGCTGTAAAGGCTGCTTGGAACTCTTCAAATGAACCAAATGTTGCATCGATTGCTGCTGCAAGTTCTGCTGATGGAGCTGTTTTCTCAGGAGTCATCAATTCCCAGAAAAGAGCGTGGTTCAAGTGTCCACCACCATTGTTGATAAGCGCTTGGCGGATATCAGCTGGGATAGATTCTACATCAGCAAGCAAGGCTTCAAGGTCTTCACCGATTTCAGGGTGTTTTTCAAGAGCAGCATTTGCATTGTTGACATAAGTTTGATGGTGTTTGTCATGGTGCAAGTGCATTGTTTCAGCATCGATGTATGGTTCCAAAGCGTCATACGCGTATGGAAGGTCTGGTAAGATAATAGCCATCTGTAATACCTCTTTTTCTTTCTATATGAAAATGATAACGCAAACATTCACTTTTTTCAAGTTTTTTGCTTATAGATGAAGAAATCACTGAAATACTTTCTAATAATACTCTTCGAAAATCTCTTCAAACCGCGTCAACGTCGCCTTGCCGTAGATATGTTACTGACTTCGTCAGTCTTATCTACAACCTCAAAACAGTGTTTTGAGCTGACTTCGTCAGTCTTATCTACAACCTCAAAGCAGTGCTTTGAGCAACCTGCGGCTAGTTTCCTAGTTTGCTCTTTGATTTTCATTGAGTATAAAATAAGCAAATCACTAAGAAACCCACGACAAGATAATCCTGACGCGGGTTGTAGTTTCAAAAAAATGTCAATTGACCTGACTAGCAATCTGTAAGAGTGCCTTTTCAAAAAGGAAACTCTTTTCATAAAGACCTGTCTTAATCTGATAGTCTGTCTCAATCAAATAAGAAATAGCTTGCTTCAAAAAGCTCAAGGAAAGTCCTCGTGAATCCCTCAGCGCAAACTTGATTTGATAGGGATTAGGATTGCGTCCGAGAAAACTTCCTAGACTACTTGCAATCTGCGATTCTGTTTGTCCAGACTCCGCCAAAATTTTCACCTGAGTAAAAGTCCGAAATTGTCCTAGCATGACTGCAATCAGTTTGATTTCATCTTCACCTTGCAAGGTCAAGTCTCTAACCAAGTCACGCGCCTGATCCATCTTTTTAGTCAGAATAAACTGAGTTAAATCAAAAATATTGTCCTGCAAGGTCTTGGGAATAGCATTGACAATATCCTCTTCCTCGATAACAGAGTCTTCCTTATAGGACTGTAAAAAGAGGAGATTTTTCTGGATTTCGCTAAATTGAAAACCAGATTTGATAAGGAGGTTTTCAAAAGAATGATTGGCAAACTGCAGACCTTGTTTCTGGCTCCACTTTTGGAAATACTGGCGCAATTCTTGTTCTTTGGCTTCTACTGCATCAAAGACCTTGGCATCACGCTTAAGTAATTTTACCAGCCGTCTTTTGCTATCCAGCTTTCCTTCTGCAAAGATTATCAACTTGGTTGTTGGTGAAGGATTGTCAAAGTATTCCTCAAATGACTTGAGCTCATCATCTGTCAAAAAGCGTTTTTTAGCAGTCGTGATATCAACAAAATGGTCTAATATCACGATTTTTTCATCCGCAAAGAAAGGAAGACTGACCAACTCCAGTTCCACATCCTTGTAAACTACTTCTTTCATATCAAAGTAGGCAAAGTTGAGGTCAGCAGAATCATAGCCAATTTGTTTCAACACTTGACTCTTCATCACTTCAAACTGACCCTGATCTGTCCCTGTAAATAGGCTCAGACTAGGTAAATTTGATAAAGTCAATTTCCGACTTTCTTCAATAGCTAGCATCTTCTCTCCTTTCTTCTGATTTTTTAATGAATTTAATCAATATAGCGCAATTTCCCACGGAAATCTTCTAGGCTTTCGTACCCTTTTTCCGCCATGATTGCTTTCAGTTCATTGGTAATACGATCAAAAGC
This sequence comes from uncultured Streptococcus sp., assembly GCA_963527705.1. Lineage (GTDB taxonomy): Bacteria > Bacillota > Bacilli > Lactobacillales > Streptococcaceae > Streptococcus. The sequence goes on along the minus strand of CAURTW010000069.1, from coordinate 2,637 downwards.
ACCAACTCCTTCTTTGTGAAGGGTGGTCCCCACCTGCACCATACTTGCTCCACAGAGGATATGTTCAAAGGCATCACGACCAGTCAAAACGCCACCTGTTCCGATGATTTGAATTTGAGGATTTAAGCGTTGATAAAAAGCATGAACATTGGCTAGAGCAGTCGGTTTGATGTACTCCCCACCAATCCCACCAAAACCATTCTTAGGTCGAATAACGACAGATTCATCTTCTATATAAAGGCCGTTCCCAATCGAGTTAACACAGTTGACAAACTTGAGCGGATATTTATTGAAAATAGCTGCCGCTTGGTCAAAGTGAACAATGTCAAAATAAGGTGGTAATTTAATCCCAAGAGGTTTGGTAAAGTAGGCAAATACTTCTGCCAAAATTCGGTCAGTTGTCTCAAAATCATAGGCAATCTGAGGTTTACCTGGAACATTTGGACAGGAAAGATTTAGCTCAGCCAGACCACGAAACTCACTCTCTTGGACTTTTTTCAAGATAGTATGGGTTTCCTCTGGAGACATTCCAACTAAGGATAGAAAGAAGGTACGATTCGGTTCCTTTTCTTGTAATTCCAGAAGATAGTTTAGGTAATAATCTAAGCCATTATTTGGCAAGCCCATAGAGTTGATGGAACCAAGTGGAACATCTTGATAGCGTGGCTCAGGATTTCCCTGACGAAAGTCCAAGGTCGCTGTCTTCGTGACAAAGGTTCCTGCTGCTGAGTTTTTAACGCCTTCTAACTCTGCTATCGTCATACAAGCCACACCTGCCGCATTCATCAAACAATTTTCAAACTCAAAACCAGCAATTTGTGTTTTCGTTGATACCATGATTCTGATCCTCCGGATTCCTTTTATTGCTAATATTATACCATATTTTCACATTTTCTCTTTTAGAAAGACATTTCCAAGAAGAACGTTCGTATTTTATGAATAAAGAAAAATCTGGAACTAAATTGATAGAATTTTTAGAAAATTTTTGTTTTTCTCTTTACAGTTAAAAAAAATTCTGCTATAATGACACACATAATTAAATTAGAATTTAAGGAGAACGATATGACATCTGCTAAAGAATATATCCAAAGCGTGTTTGAAACTGTAAAAGCTCGTAACGGGCACGAGGCTGAATTCCTCCAAGCTGTTGAAGAATTTTTTAACACTTTGGAACCTGTATTTGAAAAACACCCTGAGTATATCGAAGAAAATATCTTGGCACGTATTACTGAGCCAGAGCGCGTGATTTCTTTCCGTGTTCCTTGGGTTGACCGTGATGGAAAAATTCAAGTAAACCGTGGTTACCGTGTTCAATTCAACTCAGCTGTTGGACCATACAAAGGCGGACTTCGTTTCCACCCAACTGTTAACCAAGGGATTTTGAAATTCCTCGGATTTGAACAAATCTTCAAAAACGTCTTGACTGGACTTCCAATCGGTGGAGGTAAAGGTGGATCAGACTTCGATCCTAAAGGTAAAACAGATGCTGAAGTGATGCGCTTCTGCCAAAGCTTCATGACTGAATTGCAAAAATACATCGGACCATCACTTGACGTTCCAGCTGGTGATATTGGTGTTGGTGGACGTGAAATTGGTTACCTTTACGGACAATACAAACGTCTTAACCAATTTGATGCGGGTGTCTTGACTGGTAAACCTCTTGGATTTGGTGGTAGCTTGATTCGTCCAGAAGCAACTGGTTACGGTTTGGTTTACTACACTGAAGAAATGCTTAAAGCTAACGGCAACAGCTTTGCTGGTAAGAAAGTTGTTATTTCAGGTTCAGGTAACGTAGCCCAATACGCTCTTCAAAAAGCGACTGAACTCGGTGCAACTGTTATCTCTGTATCTGACTCAAATGGTTATGTCATCGATGAAAATGGTATCGACTTCGATCTTTTAGTTGATGTTAAAGAAAAACGTCGCGCTCGTTTGACTGAGTATGCAGCTGAGAAAGCAACTGCAACCTACCACGAAGGTTCTGTATGGACTTATGCTGGAAACTATGACATCGCTCTTCCATGTGCGACTCAAAACGAAATCAACGGTGAAGCAGCTAAACGTTTGGTTGCTCAAGGCGTTATCTGTGTATCTGAAGGTGCCAACATGCCAAGTGACCTTGATGCCATCAAAGTTTACAAAGAAAATGGTATCTTCTATGGACCTGCCAAAGCTGCCAACGCTGGTGGTGTAGCCGTTTCAGCCCTTGAAATGAGCCAAAACAGTCTTCGTCTCTCATGGACTCGTGAAGAAGTTGATGGACGCCTCAAAGACATCATGACAAATATCTTCAATACAGCTAAAACAACTGCTGAAACATACGGTCTTGGTACTGACTACCTTGCAGGAGCAAATATCGCTGCCTTTGAAAATGTAGCAAACGCTATGATTGCACAAGGTATTGTTTAAGATTTATTCGCTCAATCCCCGATCGCTCCGATTGGGGATTTTTAGCTTGAATTAAACAGTTGGAAAATTACTTACTCGCCCTTTTTTTACCCCTTTTTAAACAAAATGAAAAACCGCTACTCCTAAGAATAGCGGTTTAATCATGTTTTTAAGCTACTAATGTAGTCGCTCTATTATTTAAGAGTAACTGAAGCTCCAGCTTCTTCCAATTTAGCTTTGATTTCTTCA
>CAURTW010000068.1:0-7730 GCA_963527705.1 uncultured Streptococcus sp. | reverse complement strand
TCTTCGTTAAGAACAACGGCACATGGGAAAAAGAAGGCAACATCAAGGGACCTAAAGGTGACCAAGGTGCACAAGGTCTTCAAGGTGAACGTGGTCAAGACGGAGCCCAAGGTTTACCAGGTCGCGATGGACGTGATGGAGCGCAAGGACCAGCAGGACGTGATGGCCGCGACGGAAAAGACGTCTTGAACGGCAAAGTCAACCCAACTACAGAAGGTAAAGACGGCGATAAATACGTTAACACAGAAACAGGTGACGTCTTCGTTAAGAACAACGGCACATGGGAAAAAGAAGGCAACATCAAGGGACCTAAGGGTGACAAAGGTGAACGTGGAGAAGATGGTAAGACTCCAGAAGTAACTGTAACTCCAGGTAAAGATGGTCATAGTACCGACATTACATTCACTGTTCCAGGTAAAGATCCAGTTACAGTAAATGTTAAGAACGGAGAAAATGGTCTGAACGGTAAAACTCCAAAAGTTGATTTGCTTCGTGTCGAAGGACAAAACGGAAATCCATCTCATACAATTGTGACATTCTATACTGATGAAAACAATGATGGTAAGTACACTCCAGGAACTGATGAACTTCTAGGTTCTGAAATGATTAAAGATGGTGCTAAAGGTGCGGACGGACGTGATGGTAAATCATTAATTACTGTAAAAGATGGTAAAGAAACTAAAGTTTACCAAGAAGATCCAGCACATCCAGGTCAACCATTGAACCCAGAAAAACCTCTAGCAGTTATTAAAGACGGAGTGGACGGAGTCTCTCCAACAGTAACAGCTGTTCGTAAGGATGAAGAAGGTCATAAAGGTGTAGAAATCACTGTTGATAACCATGATGGTTCACAACCAACTACAGTCTTTGTTCAAGATGGTGCTAAGGGAGAAACTGGTGCAACCGGTCAGGATGGACAAACTCCTACAATCACTACTCAACGTGGACAAGATGGCCAAAGCACTGTTGTAACTATCACAACACCAGGTAAAGATCCAGTAACCTTTACAGTGAAAGATGGTAAGAATGGTAAAGATGGACGTACACCAACTATTGACTTAAATGCATTGGTGGAAGCAGTTAGAAGAGGTGCTGGATCAGCTGCAAATTCTCAACCTTCTTCAGCACCAAGGTCAAGAAGAGCAAGAAGTGTAGGAGATAATCCAGATGAAGGAAATACACCAGCTCAACCAGCAAATACAGACTCAACAGGTTCACAACCAGTATCTTCAGATTCAACAGGTTCACAACCAGTAGAGGGTACTCGTATTACAGCATACTATGATAATAATGGTAACGGTAAATATGATCCAGGTGTTGATGAATTAATTGGTACAAGTGATATCTTGAATGGTACTAATGGACGTAATGGTACAAATGGAGCTTCTGGACATGATGGTCGTAACGGTGCTGAATTACTAAGTGGAGTTACTGCCCCAACTGCTAATGATGGTAAAGACGGTGATACTTATATCGACGCCAATACAGGTGATGTTTACAAGAAAGAAAATGGTTCTTGGAACAAGATTGGTAATATCCGTGGACCTCAAGGAGTAGCCGGTGAAAAAGGCGAAAAAGGCGAAAAAGGTGAAAAAGGTGAAAAAGGTGAAAAAGGTGAAAACGGAGCTAATGGAGCAGACGGTAAATCACCAGTTGTAAATGTAACGGACAATGGAGATGGAACACACTCTATTACTGTTAGAAACCCTGATGGTTCTGAATCAACAACTAAAGTTAAAGATGGTAAAGACGGTAAAACTGCCAATATCACTACAACAGAAAATCCAGATGGAAGTTACACAATTACTGTAACAAATCCAGATGGAACAACTAAAGAAACTGTTGTTAAGAATGGTAAAGACGGTAAGACTCCAAAAGTTGAAGTCACTGATAACGGAGATGGAACTCATACTGTTAAAGTTACGGATGGAGACGGCAATGTTACCAACGCTATCATCAAAGATGGTAAAGATGGTAAAGCTGCAACAGCAACAACAACAGAAAACCCAGATGGAAGCCACACAGTAACAATTACTAACCCAGACGGAACTAAGAATGAGTTTGTTGTTAAGAATGGACGTGACGGTGTTGACGGACGTACTCCAACCGCATCTGTTCGTGATAATGGAGACGGAAGTCATACGATCGTTATTACAAACCCTCAAGGTGTGACAACTGAAACCACAGTTCGTGATGGTAAATCACCAAAAGTTACTATAACTGATGAACAAAATGGAACTCATAAGATCTCGGTTCTAAATGGTGACGGCACAACTACTGAAACAATCATTAAAGATGGTAAATCACCAGTAGCGACTGTTACTGACAACCATGATGGTACTTACACAATTCGTGTAGAAAACGGTAATGGTACTGTTTCTGAAACGACAGTTCGTGACGGTAAATCACCAACTGCTAAGGTTGTGGATAACGGAGATGGAACTCACACTATCACAGTTGTGAACTCAGACGGTACAACTACTACAACCACAGTTCGTGATGGTAAAGAACCAAAACTTGAAGTTATTGATAACAACAATGGTTCACACACTATTAAAGTGACAGGAGCTGATGGTAAAGAAACGACAACTACAATCTTTGATGGTAAATCACCAAAAGCGAACATCGTTGATAACGGAGATGGAACTCACACATTGACAATCGTAGATTCTGATGGTCGTGAATACAAATCTATTATCAAAGATGGTAAAGACGGCAAAGATGGCGTTTCACCAACTGTAACTGTTAAAAATAATAACGATGGAACTCACGTTGTTACAATTACTAACCCAGATGGAAGCAAAACAGAAATGGTGATTAAAGATGGTAAAGATGGTAAATCACCAAAAGTTTCTGTTGAAGATAATGGAGATGGAAGTCATACAATCACAATCATCAATTCTGACGGAACTGTGACAAAAACAGTTATTAAAGATGGTAAAGATGGACGTGATGGCAAAGATGGTAAGGACGGCAAAGATGGTAAGGACGGCAAAGATGGTAAATGTGGTTGCCAAGACAAACCAGTAACACCATCAAACGACAAACCAGTTCCTCCAACACGTAATGTGCCAGAAGGACCAACGTTTGCAATGCCAACACCACCAGTTCATGAATTACCAGAATTCAACGGTGGTGTGCCAGGAATGCCAGAAGTTCACGAATTACCAGAATTCAATGGTGGAGTACCAGGAATGCCTGAAGTACAAGAGGTACCAAAATTAGATATTCCAACAGTACCAGCACAACCAACACCAAATGTACCGGTTAAACCTGTGCCAGCGCAACCAACACCAAGTGTACCGGTTAAACCAGTACCAGCGGTTCCAGAACAACCAGTAGTACCAACACCGGCTCAACCAGCAACTCCAGTAAATGCTAACCCAGTAGTACCAACTACAGTTAAAGAAAACCATGGGGACAAATTACCTGAAACTGGAAGCCAATCTGATTATATCTCTGTTCTTCTAGGTAGCGGTATTCTATTGAGCCTATATGTAGGTCGAAGAAAAGAAGATTAATCAGCCAAAAGCAGTCATTAATTTCTCGAAAGAAAATGATGAGTGATAGATATCGAATGAAAGAATATTCTTAGAACGATTTTCCATGATGGAAAAGACTGCTAAAAACCTTGAGTGGTAACGCTCAAGGTTTTTTTGGATGAGTGATGTTTGTCTGAAAATCTTGATTGAGTCTAAAAATGCCACCCTATTAGGTGGCGATCATTGATTTAGACTTTTAAAAATTCTCTATTTTTTACTGAACTGCTGCTACCAAATCTTGAGCTTGTTTTTCAATTGAGTTTAGGGCTGTTTCTTCGAGAATTAATTTTCCATCTGCCCAAGCAGAGTCGTTAACACGTGCAGCAGTGAAATCACCAACGACTTGTGTACGGATAAATGGCAAGAGGTCTTTGTAAATAGCGAAAAGTTGATCGTGACCTGCATTGGCTACAGATGATACTGTGACAAACTTGTCTTGAAGGGCAGAAACGCCACGTGTATCAGACAAGTCAAGGGCACGAGATAGCCAGTCAAGCAAGTTTTTCACTGTTCCAGGGATAGAGAAGTTGTAGACTGGAGAGAAGATCCAGATCGCATCCGCAGCAAGGACTGCTTCACGAGCAGCAGCTACAGCTGGATGAGTTGGAACTTCCAAATCTTGGCTGAAGAGAGGAAGGGCTGAATAATCAAGATAGCTAACTTCCGCTTTACCAGCAAGTGCTTTCTCAGCTTCGAGAGCCATTTGGTGGTTGAAAGAACCTTGACGTAGTGATCCGACGATAAATAATACTTTTTTAGACATGATGTGTCTCCTTTTTCTTAAATTTCCGAGAAGTCTCTCGTTGTTATAAAATATATTACAACAAAATAAAAGGACTTGCAAGAAATTTGCTCAGAGTTTATTTGAAAATTATAAAATTGCTGAAACTCTAGTCAGTTGCCACTGGAAAAGAAAGAACTGTTTTTTGGATTTTATAGAAGTATTCTAACATTCTCTTGTAATATGATGACATAAGTGCTAAAATAAACAAGAAAACTCGCAATAGAAACCGCATAACAGCTATTTTCCGGTATCATTTCATAAATCATTAAAGGAACAATAATGGCATTTAAGAATGCTTCTAAAAGGGGTGGAGATCATGTAAGGCAAAGATTAACAAGTGACGGACAAAAGAAATAATAATACACTTGTTAAGGAGAAAAGATGTTAATAAGAAATTATCGGAAAAATATTGGCCTGATGGCCGGAGTTGAGTTTTTTGCATTTCTAGGGATTACCAGTTTTTGGATTCTCTTTCTCAGTCAAAACGGAATGTCTCTTTGGCAGATTGGACTTCTGGAGAGTATTTTTCATACGACCAGTCTTCTCTGTGAAATTCCATCTGGTATGTTAGCTGACCGCTATTCCTATAAGACCAACCTTTATTTAAGTCGTATAGCAGGAATTGTGTCTTCTATTCTCATGTTGGCTGGGCAGGGAAATTTTTGGATTTATGCGCTTGCTATGGCGATAAGTGCCTTGTCTTATAATTTTGATTCGGGAACAAGCGCAGCAATGGTTTATGATTCAGCCGTGGAAGCTGGACTGAAGAAGCGTTACTTATCTATTTCAAGTTTTATGTCAGGAGTAGCAGAAGGAACTCGGTCTTTGGGGACAGTGTTGGCGGGATTTTTTGTCCATGGTCAATTGCACCTGACCTACTATATCATGATTGCCACTTCTATCATAGTTCTTGTCTTGATTTGGATGCTGAAAGAACCTAGTGTCAAGCTAGAAAAAGCTGATAGTGTGACGATGAAACAGATTATTTGGACTGTTAAGGAAGAGTTGGAGCGAAATCCCATGCTCTTCAACTGGATGATTTTGTCTCAGATTGTTGGAACACTTATGTGCATGTTTTATTTTTACTATCAAAATCAGTTACCGGATTTAAGTAGCTGGCAAATTTCAGCAGTTATGCTACTTGGAAGTCTCTTGAATATCCTTGCAGTCTATCTAGCGAGTAAGATTGGAAAGAAATATGCTGCCTTGAAGCTTTTCCCTATCCTCGTGCTGCTGACTGGAGTCACCTATATGCTGTCCTACTTTGGAACACCTCTAATCTATATTTTGATTTATTTGATTAGTAATGCTCTATATGCTCTTTTTCAGCCGATTTTTGACAACGATTTGCAAGAGCGCCTTCCAAGTGAAGTAAGGGCAACCATGCTGAGTGTCTACTCTATGATGTTTAGCCTAAGTATGATTGTATTCTTCCCACTGACAGGGTGGTTGATTGACCATTTAGGCTTTGTAGTAGCATTTCTTTATTTAGGATTCTTTTTAGTCATGATTAGTCTTCTACTGCCTGTATTTTTAGGAAAAATGACTAAAAGAATAGATGATAAAATAATTCCATAAATTAAAAGAAATTCTAAAAACTTGAGTACCAAAGCTCAAGTTTTTTAATAGGTTGATTTTGGAGCTGTCTTTACTTTTCTTGCTCGGTTTTAACTAAGAAAAATCGGTTTGCTTTGAAGGAAGAAATAAAGTGCGATTGTTCTTGCATTCACTTGTAATAAAGCCCAATAGATGGTAAAATAGACGAGTGAAAAAAAGACAAAATAAAGCAAAAAATAATCTACTGTGGCAGTATGGTCTAGGGATGACGATTTTGTTTGTGGTTATCAGTGCTTCCTTTCTGTATCTAGTGTTTCTGAGTATGAAACCCTATCAAACAGCTAAAAGTGAAGGAGAAAAATTAGCTCAGCAGTATGCAGGATTAGAGCAGGCTGATCAGGTTGATTTATACAATGGCTTGGAGTCCTATTACAGCGTTCTTGGCCGTAATAAACAGCAAGAAGCGCTTGCTGTCCTGATTGGAAAGGATGACCATAAGATTTACGTTTATCAGCTAAATCAGGGTGTTTCACAAGAAAAAGCAGAAGCGGTTTCTAAGGAAAAAGGAGCTGGCGAGATTGACAAGATAACCTTTGGCCGTTATCAAGATAAGCCAATCTGGGAAGTCAAGTCAGGCTCTAATTTTTATCTAGTAGATTTTGAAACAGGAGCATTGGTCAATAAGGAGGGCCTATGAAACTATCCAACCGTGTTTTAGAAATGGAAGAAAGTGTGACTCTGGCTAGTGATGCAAGAGCAAAGAAGTTAAAAGCTCAAGGTAAGGATGTCCTTTTCTTGACCTTGGGACAGCCAGATTTTCACACCCCTGAAAATATTCAGGATGCAGCAGTTAAAGCTATTCGAGAAGGACAGGCTTCCTTCTATACAGTAGCTTCAGGTCTACCAGAATTAAAAGCTGCAGTGAATACCTACTTCGAGCGCTACTATGGCTATTCTGTCGCAAGTAACGAGGTTACCTTTGCTACAGGTGCCAAGTTCTCCCTCTATACTTTCTTTATGGCTGTAATCAATCCTTTAGATGAGGTTATTATTCCAACTCCATACTGGGTTAGTTATGGAGATCAGGTCAAGATGGCAGAAGGGATTCCAGTCTTTGTTCAAGCTAAAGAAGACAATGATTTTAAAGTCACGGTGGATCAACTAGAACTAGTTAGGACAGATAAAACAAAGGTTTTGGTTCTCAATTCACCATCTAATCCGACTGGTATGATCTATACTCGTGAAGAATTACTAGCTATCGGAAATTGGGCAGTTGAGCATGACATTCTGATTTTAGCAGATGATATATACGGTCGCCTTGTTTATAATGGAAATGAATTTGTTCCAATCTCAAGTCTATCAGAAGCAATTCGTAAGCAAACTATTGTTATCAACGGTGTATCTAAAGCCTATGCCATGACGGGTTGGCGAGTTGGTTATGCGGTAGGTAATCCTGAAATCATTGCAGCTATGAGTAAATTGACGGGACAAACAACTTCAAATTTGACATCTGTTTCTCAATATGCGGCTATCGAAGCCTTAACAGGACCACAGGATTCTGTTGATACCATGCGTAAGGCTTTTGAGGAGCGTCTCAATACCATTTATCCGCTATTATGTGAGGTCCCTGGTTTTGAAGTCGTTAAACCACAAGGAGCCTTCTATCTCTTTCCAAATGTTAAAAAAGCCATGGAGATGAAAGGTTATACAGATGTGACTGACTTTACAACAGCTATTCTTGAGGAAGTTGGTTTGGCACTCATAACAGGAGCTGGCTTTGGAGCGCCAGAAAATGTCCGCCTCAGCTATGCGACAGACCTAGACACGCTTAAAGAAGCAGTTAAACG
>CAURTW010000067.1:0-7855 GCA_963527705.1 uncultured Streptococcus sp. | reverse complement strand
TGTCGCAGATGCTGGATATGGAAGTGAAGAGAACCTCCTTCGTTTAGATGAAAAGCAGGTAAACCATCTGATTAAATATGCCATGTTTGATAAGGAACAGAAGAGAGGGTATAAACAGTCGAATAGAAACTTAGCGAATTGGCACTATGATGACAAGGTAGACAGATTTTCGCTCAACGTAAGATTGATGTGGAACCTGTCTTTGGGCAGATAAAGGCTTGTTTGGGTTACAAGAGATGTAATCTGAGAGGGAAGCGTCAAGTGAGAATTGACATGGGATTGATACTTATGGCCAATAACCTCCTCAAATACAATAAGAGAACGACTCAAAATTAAAAAGCTAGAGTTCCGCTATTGGAAATCTCTAGCTTTTTTGTGGCTGAGAACTATTTTGTCTCAGGTTCTTTTTTTGGAGCTTTTTTCGTTTTGTCACTATTTTGATGGAATTGATTTGATCATCTGTTTTTTTAATATAGAATCTAACTTGACAAAAGCGTTTGTTCATCATATAATTAAATAAACAAAATATTGAACGAAAGAGGCTGAGGATATGTTATCAGAAAAACAATTTAATCTTTTACGTTTTTTGTTGCTTCACAAAGATGAAAACTTTACACAGAGACAATTGGCTGAACAGCTAGACATCGCTGTGGGAACAGTGAATAATCTTCTCAAGGAATGTAAAGTAAAGAAGTGGATCAGCGAGGGAAATAACTTAACTGACATAGGAGAGGAGGCTTTAGCTCCGTATCAAGTGAAGAATGCCATTATCATGGCAGCGGGTATGAGTAGCCGTTTTGCACCTTTGTCTTATGAGTTACCAAAAGGATTGCTTCAAGTCAAAGGTGAGCGTTTGATTGAGAGAGAAATCAAGCAGTTGAAAGAAGCTGGGATAGAGGATATTACTATTATTGTAGGCTATCTGCAGGAAAAAATGTTCTATCTAGCAGAAAAATTTGGTGTTAAAATCGTTGTAAATAATGATTACTACAAGTACAATAACTGTTCTTCTCTCATGCTAGTCAGAGACCAGCTTTCTAACACTTACATTTGCTCGTCGGATAATTATTTTGTGGAAAATCCGTTTGAACGATATATTTACAGAGGGTATTATTCTACTATATTTGCAGAAGGGGACACAGACGAATACTGCGCTAAGGAAGACTCCAATCACACGATTATTGATGTTCAAATCGGTGGAACGAATACTTGGGCTATGGTGGGGCACGTTTATTTTGATCGTGCATTTAGTGAAAAGTTTGTAGATATTTTAGAAACTGAATTTAAGCACGAACCATATCGCGAACAGCTCTGGGAAGATTATTATAGTCGTCACGTCAAGGAGCTTCCTTTGGAAGCTCGGCATTATTCAGCAGATATTGTTAAGGAGTTTGATTCACTAGATGAGTTGCGTCAGTTTGATGAACACTATTTGGTGAATACTAATTCGGAAATCATTGATAATATCTGTAAGACATTAGGATGTGTGGCTTCAGATATTGTCAATATCAAACCTCTAAAAGATGGTCTAACCAACACTTCGTTTTCATTTGACTGCCTAGGGAAGAAATATGTTTACCGTCATCCGGGTAGAGGAACGGAGAATTACATTGATCGAACTAGTGAAGCGGCTTCCATGGAAATTGCTGCAAAATTGAAGATTGACCGTACTTTTGTCGCTATGAACAAGGATGAGGGCTGGAAAATTTCAGAATTTATCCCTAATGCCAAGCAACTAGATTATGATAATTGGGATGATGTAGCAAAAGCAATGGAGCTCTTGAGACGTTTGCACCAATCTGGAGAAAAAACAAATCATTTCTTTAACCAATTTGAGGGAATTGATGATTTTAGACAAAAACTAAAAGCCAGCAATCGTTTTGAGTTTGATGGACTTGAAGAGTTGGATAAGAATGTCTCAGTTCTCGAGAAGCTTTTACAAGAAGATCAAGTGAAAAAGGTTCTCTGCCATGGAGATTCTTATAGCCCGAATTTCTTGTTGAATGAAGCTGGTGAAATGAGCTTGATTGATTGGGAATATTCTGGTATGGGAGATCCAGCAGGAGATTTAGGAACCTTTATCGGGTGTTCAAATTATACAGTAGAAGAAGCTGAAAAGGTACTTGAAATCTATCTACAAGAAATTCCGGACAAGAAAACCAAACGTCACTATTTTGCCTATGTATCAGTGACTTCATATTATTGGTTTTTGTGGGCCCTGTTCCAAGAAAGCGTTGGAAAACCAGTAGGTGAATTTCTCTACATCTGGTATCGTTATACCAAACAGTATGGAAAACTTGCATTAGATTTATACTTAGAGGAGAATTGAGATGAAACCGACATCTGAAATTGAAGAATTAGTAGCAAATGAAACGAAAAGAAGGCTAGAAGAAATGGAATCTCCAAACTATGTGTTTGCTCAGCCGTTTCTAAAAAGTGATTTTATTATGGTCATTGGCTTAGTTCTAATTAACCTTATTCTGATTATCCTAGCCATGACAGGAGGTATTCAATAAAATGTCCAAGATGAATGACTTTATTCAACAGGAGACGATAACGGGAATTGTTCCCATGACCAACAAGGATCGTCAGTATTCTTTCTGGGATCTCTTCCTGTCGACAAGTGGTTTTGCCATTGCAACTTGGTGTTATACCCAAGGAGCTTATGTGGCTCAATATTTGACCTTTAATCAAATGTTGATTAATATTTTTAGCTTTAACATTATCTGGGTCTTTATTGAGTGTCTCCCAATTCTGTTTGCGGTTAAATATGGGATTGATTTGTGGATTTGGTTGAGGGCTGTCCTAGGAAAAAAAGGGGTGGCCTTGCTATCAACCATTATTAGCTTGGCTAACTTTGGCTGGTACGCCGTTGCGGCTAATCTTTTTGCTAATTCTATGATCCACTTGGGAAATAATTTTGGACTTGGTTTAGACAAGGGAGTATGGGCGCCTATTCTTGGTACCCTCTGTGTTCTCCTTGGAACGCTGATTGCTCTTGGAGGTCCAGAAGTGATCAAATGGACCAATCGATTCTTGGTCATCGCCCTGTTGATTGTCGGTCTGATTATAGTTGGAATCTGTTTTGTAGCTGTGCCTATCACTGACATTATGAACATTCAACCAGCTACCCAAGGAGATTTGACGCCCTTGGAACGCTTCATGCTCTCTGGGGAAGGAAATGTTGCTTTTGCCTTCTCTTGGTCTACACAAGCATTGGTTTTACCGCGTTTGGCAAAATCAGAACGCAGTGGTTATTGGGCTACAGCCTTATCATACGGGGTTGTCGCTCCATTCTTCGTTGCGACAGGTGGAGTCATGGCTCTAGCCATGTTTGTCAAAACAGGTGTTTATGAAAGTGATCCAACGACGATGCTTTCCACTCTAAGCACACCTGCCTTTGCCCTCTTAAGTCTACTACTAGTAGCCTTTGCCAATATTGGAACTCAGGGGACAGGATCGTACGTGAACTGTATGATTGTAAAAAGCGGGATGCCAAAAGTAAGCTATAAACTAATGGTTTGGATTGCCATGATTTATGTGAGTCTACTCACCATCTGGGGAGGGGTAGAAGAGTACTTCGGTTCCTTCATCTCACTAGCCGCCTATATTCAGGGGCCAATTATTGGTATGATTGTTGTCGATTACTTTATCTTAAGAAAACGAAAACTTGATTTGCGTTCAGCTTATTTCCTTGAAGGACACGATGCTTACGAGTTTACCAAAGGATTTAACTTAGTTGGCTTGTCTTGTGTAATCATTTCTTTGTTAGTTGCGGTACTATTTGTTTATAACCCTGTAACAGCACAGATTCAAAGCCCAATCTTTTTAATCACAACGGGTAGTGGCTTTACTGCGATTTTTGGAGGTTTATTGTACTGGTTAGCTAGCTTAACTCCGTTAAAACGCTATATGATCAAGGATAGAGATTCCGTTACGATTTAAGGATAGAGGATTGATTAGAAATACTTGAGTATGCCCCCTGCTGGAGGCTTTAGAAAATCTTTATTGATACGGTAGAATAGGCTGAGCAGGTACTTGAAATTTCTGTAGAAGAAATTCCAAACGTGAAAACGAAATACAGCTATCTAGCTCAGGTGTTTGGAACGTCATACTATTACTCTTTTGTGAGGATTATTTCAGGAGAGCGTCTGTAAATCTATTAGGGTAGGGAAGTTTTTCTATATTTGGTATCACTATAGTGGGCAGTATGGTCAACTAAAATTAATTTTTAGTCGGAGGACTAACAAAATGAGAATTGGTATTGAACTTGAGCAATTAGTTGTAGGTGAAACTAAAAAATGAAAACCTTAATCTATGTATATTTATCTCCCCTTTCATAAAAGTTTATTTTACATAAGTAATTGATATGATTCTAGTCAATCATATTCTGATTATCCTAGCCATAACAGGAGGTATTCAATAAAATGTCCAAGATGAATGACTTTATTCAACAGGAGACCATAACGGGAATTGTTCCCATGACCAAAAAGGAACGTCAGTATTCTTTCTGGGATCTCTTCTTATCGACAAGTGGTTTTGCCATTGCAACTTGGTGTTATACCCAAGGAGCCTATGTGGCTCAATATTTGACCTTTAATCAAATGTTGATTAATATTTTTAGTTTCAACATTATCTGGGTTTTTATCGAATGTCTCCCAATTTTGTTTGCAGTTAAATATGGAATTGATTTGTGGATTTGGTTGAGAGCTGTTCTAGGTAGAAAAGGGGTAGCTGTTCTATCAACTGTGATTAGTTTGGCAAATTTTGGTTGGTACGCCGTTACCGCCAATCTTTTTGCCAGCTCCATGATTCATTTGGGAAATAATTTTGGACTTGGTTTAGATAAGGGAGTATGGGCACCGATTCTAGGCACTCTCTGTGTTCTCCTTGGAACGCTGATTGCTCTTGGGGGTCCAGAGGTGATTAAAGGTACTAATCGCTTTCTAGTGGTAGCCTTGTTATTTGTTGGGCTAATCATCGTTGGAATTTGTTTTGTTGCGGTTCCGATTAGTGATATTATGAATGTCCAACCTGCCATTCAAGAAAATTTGACACCGATTGAACGTTTTATGATGTCAGGGGAAGGAAATGTGGCCGTAGCCTTTTCTTGGTCTACACAAGCCTTTGTCTTACCACGTTTGGCAAAATCAGAACGTAGTGGCTATTGGGCTACAGCCTTGTCATACGGGGTTGTTGCGCCATTCTTTGCTGCGACAGGTGGAGTTATGGCTTTAGCCATGTTTGTCAAAACAGGTGTTTATGAAAGTGATCCAACAACGATGCTTTCAACGTTGAGTACTCCTGCCTTTGCGCTTTTAAGTTTACTACTAGTAGCTTTTGCTAATATTGGAACCCAGGGTACAGGATCGTACGTGAACTGTATGATTGTAAAAAGTGGGGTGCCCAAAGTAAGCTATAAACTAATGGTTTGGATTGCCATGATTTATGTGAGCCTACTCACCATCTGGGGAGGAGTGGATGAATACTTCGGTTCCTTCATCTCGCTGGCTGCCTATATTCAAGGTCCCATCATCGGAATGATCGTTGTTGACTACTTTATCTTAAGAAAACGAAAACTCGATTTGCGTTCAGCCTATTTCCTTGAAGGACATGATGCTTATGAGTTTACAAATGGCTTCAATATAGTAGGATTATCTTGTGTAATCATTTCCTTGTTAGTCACGGTATTATTTGTTTACAATCCCATAACAAAGCATATCCAGAGTCCTATGTTCCTGCTCACAACTGGTAGTGGCTTTACTGCAATTTTTGGAGGTCTATTGTACTGGTTAGTTAGCTTAACTCGTTTAAAACGCTATATGCTCAAGGATAAAGATTCCGTTACGATTTAAGTTTAAGAGAGAACGTTGTGTACTACCCCAAAAAGTTGGAAAAATAATTATTGAAAGGATTTAGTTCTGTATTGCACAGGACTAAGTCCTTTTAGTTTTACATTAATTCGTTTATTATTGTAGTAATCAATGTAGTCTACAATAGCTTGTTCTAATTGCTTAAGAGACGTAAACGTCTTCTCATAGCCATAAAATATTTCCGATTTCAAAATGCCGAAGAAGGACGCCACGTCTTTCCTGGCTTGACTGTTATGGAAAATCTTGAAATGGGAGCTTTCTTAAAGAAAAATCGTGAAGAAAATCAAGCTAACTTGAAGAAGGTTTTCTCACGCTTTCCTCGTCTTGAAGAACGGAAGAACCAAGATGCAGCAACTCTTTCAGGAGGGGAACAGCAAATGCTTGCCATGGGACGCGCTCTTATGTCAACACCAAAACTTCTTCTTTTAGATGAACCATCAATGGGACTTGCTCCAATCTTTATCCAAGAGATTTTTGATATCATTCAAGACATCCAGAAACAAGGAACAACCGTCCTCTTGATTGAACAAAATGCCAATAAAGCACTCGCAATCTCTGACCGAGGCTATGTATTGGAAACAGGAAAAATCGTCCTATCAGGAACAGGAAAAGAACTCGCTTCATCAGAAGAAGTCAGAAAAGCGTATCTGGGTGGCTAAACTAGTCTGGGAGACTAGTTTAGGTTGCAAATGAAGATTACGAAGTAATCTTCATTAATAGTCTGGGAGCCCTTTTTAGTCGGCGGATGAAGATTGCGAAGCAATCATCAAATCCAGTGGATTGTTTTAGTCGGCAGATGAAGATTGCGTAAGCAATCTTCGCATAGTCTGGGAGACTAGTTTAGGTTGCAAATGAAGATTACGAAGTAATCATCATTAATAGTCCGGGAGACCTTTTTAGTCGGTGGATAGAGATTGCGAAGCAATCATCGCATAGTCTGGGAGACTAGTTTAGGTCGCAGATAAAGATTACGAAGTAATCATCATTATAGTCCGGGAGACTTTTTTAGTCGGTGACTAAAGATTGCGAAGCAATCTTTATCTACATTAAAAGGTTAATTTCTAATAATTGAAAAAATCGAATGAAATGTATCTTACCTTCATTCAGGGAGCTCGATTTTAGAGCTCTTTTTGCTAGCTTATTCATACTTTTCTGAATTTTGAAAAAGAAATGTAAGCGTTTGATAGATTTACAAAAAGATTGTATAATAGGGATAAGAATAGAAAAGGAGAAGTCTCATGGCAGTTAAAGATTTTATGACCCGCAAGGTAGTTTATATTAGTCCAGATACAACAGTATCTCATGCAGCAGATTTAATGAGAGAGCAAGGATTGCACCGCTTGCCTGTTATCGAAAATGATCAATTGGTTGGTTTGGTGACTGAGGGCACCATTGCCCAAGCTAGTCCATCAAAAGCAACAAGCCTTTCTATCTATGAGATGAACTATCTTCTAAATAAGACAAAAGTAAAAGATGTCATGATTCGCGATGTTGTCACTGTTTCAGGCTATGCGAGTCTAGAGGATGCAACTTATCTGATGTTGAAAAATAAGATTGGTATTCTTCCTGTAGTAGATAACCATCAAGTCTATGGGGTTATTACGGACCGTGACGTCTTCCAAGCCTTTCTTGAAATTGCAGGTTATGGCGAAGAAGGGATTCGTGTGCGCTTTGTTACGGAAGATGAAGTTGGTGTACTTGGAAAGATTGTTTCTTTAATCGTTGAAGAAAATTTGAATATCTCTCATACAGTCAATATTCCGCGTAAGGATGGTAAGGTGATTATCGAAGTTCAAATCGATGGATCAATTGATTTACCAGCCTTGAAAGAAAAATTTGAATCAGAGAATATTCAAGTAGAAGAAATCACTCGTACTTCAGCAAAAGTCTTGTAAGAAGGGAAGCCGAAAGGCTTCTTTTTTTCATGAGCTAAATTCCCAAACTAAGTTCCACCGCTAGTAGAAGTGGAAGTTAGTCTTAAA
>CAURTW010000066.1:0-7859 GCA_963527705.1 uncultured Streptococcus sp. | reverse complement strand
TCAACTCAACGTACCAGTCCGCAAACTCATCCCAGATGAAGTTGTAGAGGATGTGCCCAGCCACACCAAATTCAAACTTGTCAAAGTTGGCAGTAGCTTTTCCGATCGTTTCATTGAGGTTGTGGAGAATCCAGCGGTCAGTGACATTTCCAGCTTCCTTGTTGACAACTTTTTCCACATTGGCGGTTGCTTGCTCAAGGGTCAATCCTTCATTGTTCATGAGGATGTAGCGAGAGATGTTCCAGATTTTGTTAATGAAGTTCCATGAAGCATCCATTTTCTCGTAAGAGAAGCGTACGTCTTGACCTGGTGCAGAACCGTTTGAAAGGAACCATCGAAGGGCATCTGCACCGTATTTCTCGATAACATCCATCGGGTCAATCCCGTTACCGAGAGATTTCGACATCTTGCGTCCTTGCTCGTCACGGATGAGACCGTGGATAAGGACGTTTTGGAATGGTTGACGGCCAGTGAACTCCAAGGATTGGAAGATCATACGAGATACCCAGAAGAAGATGATGTCGTAACCTGTTACCAAGGTTGAAGTTGGGAAGTAACGTTTGAAGTCTTCTGAGTCGACATCAGGCCAGCCCATAGTTGAGAATGGCCAAAGGGCAGAACTGAACCAAGTATCCAAGACGTCTTCGTCCTGAGTCCAACCGTCACCTTCTGGAGCTTCTTCACCGACGTACATTTCACCCTCAGCATTGTACCAAGCAGGGATTTGGTGACCCCACCAGAGCTGACGAGAGATGACCCAGTCGTGGACATTTTCCATCCATTGTAGGAAGGTATCATTGAAACGAGGTGGGTAGAATTCTACCTTGTCCTCTGTGTCTTGGTTAGCAATAGCATTCTTAGCCAATTGGTCCATCTTGACGAACCATTGAGTAGACAAGCGTGGTTCAACCACAACACCTGTACGCTCTGAGTGACCAACACTGTGAATACGTTTTTCGATTTTAACGAGGGCACCGATTTCTTCCAACTTAGCAACGACTGCCTTACGAGCTTCAAAGCGGTCCATACCTGCAAATTCGAAGGCCAAGTCATTCATAGTTCCGTCATCGTTCATAACGTTGACTTGTGGCAAGTTGTGGCGTTGACCAACCAAGAAGTCGTTTGGATCGTGGGCAGGCGTGATTTTAACAACACCAGTACCAAACTCGGGATCGGCATGTTCGTCTGCAACGATTGGGATTAATTTATTAGCAATTGGAAGGATGACGTTTTTACCGATCAAGTCCTTGTAGCGTGGATCTTCTGGATTGACCGCAACGGCAACGTCCCCAAACATAGTCTCAGGACGAGTTGTTGCCACTTCAAGGGCGCGTGAACCGTCTTCTAGCATATAGTTCATGTGGTAGAAGGCACCTTCCACGTCCTTATGGATAACTTCGATATCAGAAAGGGCTGTGCGAGCTGCTGGATCCCAGTTGATGATAAACTCACCACGGTAGATCCAGCCTTTCTTGTAAAGGTCCACAAAGACCTTACGAACAGCTTTTGACAAACCTTCATCAAGAGTGAAACGCTCACGAGAGTAGTCTACAGAAAGCCCCATCTTGCCCCATTGTTCTTTGATGGTAGTGGCATACTCATCTTTCCATTCCCAGACTTTATCTAGGAATTTTTCACGACCGAGGTCATAACGCGTAATGCCCTCACCACGTAAGCGCTCCTCAACCTTAGCTTGAGTGGCAATACCAGCGTGGTCCATACCAGGAAGCCAAAGCGTATCAAAACCTTGCATGCGTTTTTGACGGATGATGATATCTTGCAAAGTCGTATCCCAAGCGTGACCAAGGTGAAGTTTCCCAGTTACGTTTGGTGGCGGAATGACGATTGAATAAGGCTTAGCCTTTTGGTCTCCTGAAGGCTTGAAAACATCCGCATCAAGCCATTTTTGGTAACGACCAGCCTCAACCTCGGCTGGATTGTATTTAGGTGAAAGTTCTTTAGACATGTGTTTGTCCTTTCTCTATTGTATTCATTTTATTTTGAATTTGCTTAGCAGCTTCTTCTGCAGACAAATTAGTATTATTTATTTTAAAGTAGTGGTGCAACTCATTCGGTGGATGTTGGGAATTTAATTGAAGTGTTTCAGCTGTCTCTAAAATTTCTCTTTCAGATACCTCAATATGTCGTTTTAAGGGTTTGTGCTTTAATCGATTCTCCGTTCGATTTCGATGTAAGCGCTCTTCAAGGCTTGTTTCCAATTCAACAAAAAGAATCTCTTGATGATAGTCATTCAACAAATCCTGAATTTGCTTTAAATACATCAGCTGGTACTGATTTGAAAAATCAATTACGTCAGTTAAAATTACTGATCGCTGATTTCTTGCACTTGCTCCAAGGAAAGAAAAGGTCATTCCACGAACAAATTCCCACATCTCCTCTGTATAATCCTGATAGATTTCTAGTGCAAAATCGATGGCTTGATGGTTATAAAAGAGGGTAGAATCCGTCAGTCGAGATAGTTCTTGACCAATCGTCATTTTTCCTGAGGCTGGAGCACCAATGATGAAAAGATGCATCAAATTACCTCCCACTCACTTCTCAGCAAGCCATATATCAGACTGTCACAGCGGTTTCCTTGAACATCTTTACGGTTTCGGATGCGAGCTTCAAGAGTAAAACCAAGTTTTTCTGCAACTCGTTGACTTTGGATATTGTAGCCAAAGCAAGAGAGTTCAATCTTGTGAAGACCCAGTTCTCTAAAAACTAGGTCAATCAAGGCAAGCGCTGCTTCTGGTACGTAGCCTTGCCCCCAATAGTCTGGATGCAAGGTATAGCCGAGTTCCAGAACATCATCTCCGTGACGGTGATTGAAGTCAACAGAGCCGATGACTTTATCGGTTCCTTTGACGACAATTCCGTAGCCAGCTGGGAGATTTTCCTTTTGATTACGCTCGGGCAGAATATGCTCCAGATAGTAAACCTCATCTTCCAAGGTCTTGACTGGAGGAAAGCCTGCTGGATAGGCGACCTCTGGGAGACTAGCGTAGGCATGGATATCCTCAGCATCTGCCACAGTACGGACTCGTAAGACCAGACGCTCTGTTTCGATTTTATCTGGCAACTCAGCTCTTGTCATCTTTCTTCCTCGCTTTCTACAAAAAAATCGCCCCTGCCATCTACATGACAGGGACGAATGTATTTATCCGCGGTACCACCCAATTTCGGGCAGTTGCCCGCAACTCTCGTCTTTAAAACAAAAAGACACTTTTATTTCAATTTTTCATCCATTAGCAACCAGTTTTGACACATTTGTGGACTTCTCAGCACCGCCACTTTCTGTAAAATGTGAGATTCAAAACACCTCTAATGGCTCTATTGTAGCAAGATTTTTTCGGAAATGCAAGGCACAAGAAAAATTACTTGAACTTGATGCCATTTTCTTTCAATTTCTTGATGGTAGCTGGGCCGATTCCTTTCAAGGCAAGGAGTTCTTTTTCAGTCCAGTTTTTGAAATCTGAAGCAGACTTGATTCCTTCATCATAGAAGGTTTTAGCACGGTCAAGTGGAAGTCCACCCAAGTTTGCTGCAAAATCTTCTACAGAATTGGCTACTTTTTGAGCTTGCTCTTTGGTAGCTTCTACTGCTTGCTCAACTTTTTTAGAAACAGCCTTACCAGCTTGGCTTGCTGATTGCTCTGCACGTTTCACGACTTTTTTTGTCTCTTCTACAACCTTAGTCACAGTACTTGAAAAGGCACCTGCGCGACGGAGGCTATTTCGTAATTGTTTTTTACGATTGAGTTTCTTTGACATGATAAAATCCTTTCAATAAAAAATCCCTGTTCTGACAAGGATTTAATATAAATATTCTATCAAGATTTTAGTAAAAAATCAAGAATCTATCTCGTTTAATAATTTCGCTCACCAAACAAGCCATCTGGCAAATCATGGAATCCCTTGCCTGCCTTGAAGTTTTCAAACTTACCAAGCAAGAACTGATAAGCATCCAAGCGGCTTTCATAGCGAATCATGGCATCTTTGGCACGCTCGTCTTGGTCTTCTTCGTAGACTTTTTGACTTTCCTTGTGCGCCATGTCGTTGATCATGATCTGGGTATTGACCCAGGCTTCAAATTCCTTCATAAATTCTTGTTCGTAACTCATTTTTTCTCCTTATTCTAATCCACGGAAATAGTCCGTATCAATCTCACGGTAGGGCTGAATATCCTGAACATACTCCAACACACCTTGGAATTCTCCCTCTTCATCGTGCACTGCTGCGTAAGTGATGTGGACAAACTTGTCTCTCGACTCAGACTTGAACCACATTTCATACTTATCCTTAGTACCTTCACGAAGCCCCTTCATGATAGTCTTGACCTTGTCCAAGTACTTAGGCGGATGGCAAAGTTCAACATTACGCCCAACTTGGGACGGCGTCCGTTTGAAAATCATCTCATCAGCTGGCGCATTGTCATTGTAATACTGGAAAATATCGTCTTTATTGACAAAGGTAATCTCCATAGGGAGGTGATTGAGGATGAGATTGGCCTGCTCGACCGATAGATAGCCATTTCCAAAAGCCTGTTGACTATGACGGTCCAGCACTGCTTCCTTTTCCTTAGGCGTAAAGGTAATGGTAAACTGCCCTTCTGGCGTATCGATAACTTGCTGAACTTGACCTTCTGCCGTATCTAGCTGTACAGGCTCCCCTGCACTATCTTCCTCAACAAAGCTCTGTCTTTCTGGCACCCATTTTTCTGACGGACGGATGATGGCATAGCCGTAAGCATCGCTCTCCTCCGCAATCTGAAGCCAGTCATCCTGAGTAAAGGACTCAAGGAGAATCATGAGAAGGATAGACTCTTCCTTGAAAATCATACTTTCAAACTCTGTCGCAAAGGCTTCAAAATCTTCTTTTACAGTGGAAATCGGCACTTCAGGTAGTGACTTGGCCGTCGCTAAAGCTGTTTGAAAGAGTTCCCTAATCTGGTCATCCACTCCCCACATGACCTTAGGAGGGGAATCGTGTCCATAGCGCTCCATGATAGGAAAGAAAAGTTCTTCTTTACGTTGGTAATGAATATCAAATTGACCTACAAGTCCCATCTGACGCACCAAACCCTTGCACATCTCCGTAAGCATTTCTTCATCTTCCATAGACTCATAGGTATCTAACAGTCTCCGAATGCGAATCAAAGCTGCACGGAGGGCCAGGTTTTCTTCCTTAAAGACCCGAACTGGGTGGCCAGGATGCTCGGTATCCTCTACTTCAACACCCTTAACAGCATTTTTAAAAAGATTAGCATGGACATCACAGAGTTCCATGACATCTTCAAAAGTGACGCCCGAGTCCGAGTTCATCAGCTCGTGCTCCATGAGGGAAATCTCGATGGCTGAGACACCCGCAAAGGTCGCATCAAAACGCTCCTGAACCGACTCAGGAGAGGCACCATTGTGCAATTCTAACAAAATATCCCGCAGGACATGAATCCGTTCATCTGCCATTAGTCTAACCCAATCACTTCGTAGCCGTTTGCTTCCAGCGTGCGGACAATCTTGTCCATAGGAGTTCCTTCCAGCTTAGAACCCTGTTTGAGCGATACCTTACGACCAACAGTATTACGCATTAAGGGATTAGCAAGGGGTTTAAAACCAAGCTCCACTAGGATTTCCAAGACTTCTGGATGCTTGTCAACCACTTCTGCAACGGGAATTGACACATCGATGATATTATCCATGACGACCTCCATTGTCGTTTATAAATGATATTATTTATTTTATTATACCATAAGGAGGACTGGCACACACCAAAAAAGAGGGTTCCCCCTCCTTCTTAGTTCTTATCCAGATTACGTAACATTTCGTCAATCTTGTTTCCATATTCAATGGACTCATCTTTGACGAAGTTCAAATCTGGGATTTTGTACAATTTCAAATTGCGACCAAGTTCACGTTTGATGGTACCAGTTGCTTTTTCAAGCCCGATTTGAGCTTTTTGGTTATCCGAAGCAAGGTTACTCAAAATGGTGTAGTAAACCTTGGCAACAGACAAGTCACCCAGCATCTGAACATCTGTAATGGTCACACCTTGGACACGCGGATCACGGACTTTCTTTTGCAAAATCTCATTGACTTCACGCTTGATTTCCATGCCCACACGATCCGTACGGAAATGATTTGCCATGATATTCCTTTCTCTACTTTGAACCAAAAGCTAGGCCAGCAGACCTAGCTATTTTTAAACTTATTGATTTTCATTTCAAATTGAAACGAAGTTCAATTTGAACTCATCCGCTTCTTTCGCTGTGGTGAAAGTGATGGAACTGATTTATCAGTCCCATCATAGGGGATTTTTGAGACTCTGGGCTCAAAAATAAGCAATGAAACCATCGGTTTGCTTGCGTCCCTCACTACCTAAGAAAGGAGCAAAAATCTTATCGTTTGATTTCTTCCATGACATACGCCTCAATCACATCATCAGTCTTGATATCATTGTAGCCATCGATCATCAATCCACCTTCACGACCGTTTGTAACTTCTTTGACGTCGTCTTTGTAGTGTTTCAAGCTTGCGAGTTCGCCGTCATAGATAACGACACCGTCACGGATAACACGGACTTTAGAGTCACGGGTAACCTTACCGCTAGTAACCATAAATCCACCGATGGTTCCGACTTTAGACACTTTGAAGGTTTCACGGATAATTGCTTCACCAATAACTTTTTCTTCAAATTCTGGGTCAAGCATCCCTTTCATAGCTTCTTCCATCTCTTCGATAACCTTATAAATAATGCTGTGGAGACGGATTTCTACGTCATCAGCTTCGGCTTGTTGACGAGCTTGTGGTGTAGGGCGTACGTTGAAACCAACGATAAAGGCATTTGAAGCTTCGGCAAGGGTCACGTCTGATTCGTTGATGGCACCAACCGCTGAGTGAACGATGGTCACTTTGACACCTTCTACATCGATCTTTTGAAGTGAGGCAGAAAGGGCTTCAACAGAACCTTGTACATCGGCCTTGATGATAACGTTAACTGACTTAAGTTCACCAGCTTTAAGCGTATCAAAGAGGTTTTCAAGGCTGACACGTTGGGTAGCTTGACGTTGTTTCATAAGGGCTCGTTTGGCACGTTCTTCACCAGCCGCACGCGCAGATTTTTCATCCTCGTAAACGGCAAAGTGGTCACCCGCCATCGGTGCTTCATTCAAACCTGTGATTGAAACTGGTGTTGATGGTCCAGCAACTTTAACACGACGACCAAGGTCGTTGGTCATAGCACGGACACGACCGAAGGTATTTCCGACAACGATTGGGTCTTGAACATTCAAGGTACCTTGTTGAACAAGAAGGGTTGCGACCGCACCTTTTCCTTTATCCAAGCGAGCTTCGATAACTGTACCGATCGCACGCACTGTTGGGTCTGCCTTAAGTTCTTGGATTTCAGCCACAAGAAGGACTGTTTCCAACAATTCTTCGATGTTTTGGTTGAATTTAGCTGAGATTTCAACAAATTCAGAATCTCCACCCCAAGCAGTTGACATAACCCCATGCTCTGCCAATTCACCGATAACGCGTTCTGGGTTAGCACCTGGTTTATCAATCTTGTTGATGGCAACGATGATTGGAACGTTGGCTGCTTTTGAGTGGTTAATGGCTTCAATTGTCTGAGGCATAACCCCGTCATCTGCCGCTACAACCAAGATGGTAATATCGGTAACAGAAGCACCACGCGCACGCATCGACGTAAAGGCCGCGTGTCCTGGTGTATCAAGGAAGGTGATTTTCTTGCCATTTTCAACGATTTGGTAGGCACCGATATGCTGAGTGATACCACCTGCTTCTCCTGTCGCAACACGAGAGTTACGAAGGGTATCTAGGAGTGTTGTTTTACCGTGGT
>CAURTW010000065.1:0-7939 GCA_963527705.1 uncultured Streptococcus sp. | reverse complement strand
AAGAGATTGCCAGAAACTGGTGAGAAACAGTCAGAAACAGCTATTTTCTTGGCAAGTGTTAGCCTAGCCCTATCCGCTATCTTTGTAGCAAAAAGTAAAAAAGAAACTGATTTATTTTTAGAAAAATGAGATGTTTCGTAGAGGGTCTTTGTCCCCCTCTTTTTCTATATAAACGAAGAGATTTATGTTCAAGATGCAAGGTGGATAGACTTTATAGTATAATGAATAGAGAGGAAAAAACGATGAAAGTGATTGATCAAGCCTTACTAGAAAAAGTCATTATTGAACGTTCTTGTACAAGTCATAAAGGAGACTACGGTCGTCTGCTGTTGCTGGGTGGGACTTATCCTTATGGTGGTGCTATCATCATGGCTGCTTTGGCAGCTGTTAAAAGTGGAGCTGGTTTGGTGACCGTTGGAACAGATAGAGAAAATATCCCAGCTTTGCACAGTCATTTACCTGAGGCTATGGCCTTTTCTCTTCAAGACCAGCAATTGTTAAAAGAGCAATTGGAGAAGGCAGAAGTGGTCTTGCTGGGGCCTGGTTTACGAGACGATACTTTTGGAGAAAATATAGTAAAACAGGTCTTTGCTAGCTTAAAAAAGAATCAGATTTTGATTGTAGACGGAGGGGCCTTAACCATTCTTGCCAGGACAAGTTTGTCGTTTCCATCTAACCAGCTTATCTTAACTCCTCACCAAAAAGAATGGGAAAAGCTGTCTGGAATTACGATTAAAAAGCAAAACGAAGATGTAACAGCTAGTGCCCTAACTTCCTTCCCTCAAGGAACAATTTTGGTAGAGAAAGGTCCAGCTACTCGTATTTGGCAAGCTGGCCAATCTGATTATTACCAGTTACAGGTTGGCGGTCCCTATCAGGCGACTGGGGGAATGGGGGATACTCTGGCTGGTATGATTGCAGGATTTGCAGGCCAGTTTAAACAAGCCAGTCTCTGTGAACGTGTAATCGTAGCGACCCATCTTCATTCAGCCATAGCCCAAGAACTAGCTCAAGAACATTATGTGGTCTTGCCGACGGAAATCAGCAGTTGTCTGCCTAAAATAATGAAAAAAATATTTCAAAAAGAGTCTGAGACAAAATAATTCTCAGCCACAAAAAAGCTAGAGATTTCCAATTGTGGAACTCTAGCTTTTTAATTTTGAGTCGTTCTCTTATTGTATTTGAGGAGGTTATTGGCCATAAGTATCAATCCCATGTCAATTCTCACTTGACGCTTCCCTCTCAGATTACATCTCTTGTAACCCAAACAAGCCTTTATCTGCCCAAAGACAGGTTCCACATCAATCTTGCGTTGAGTGAAAATCTGTCTACCTTCGGGAGATAAAAGCGCCTGACATTCTTTAGCTTTCAAGTTTTGATAGCGTTCGTTCATATACAGTCCCTTTTGAGGGGCTGATTTAGGTTCATCAGCGTAGTAAACCTTGATTTCCTGTTGAAAGTCCGTCTGTGTTTTCTGATGTTTGATATGGTGAAAACGATAATACCAGCCGTAAGGATGTGTGTAGCTATCCTCCTTGTCATTATAGTACCAATTCGCTAGATTTCTAGCCGACTGTTTATACCCTCGAAAATTTTTACCGCTAAATTCCCAAACTAAGTTCCGCTATGGTGGAAGTTAGTGTGAGACGTTTGAATGCGGTTAAAGGTTAGTTTTTAGAACTTATGTTGGAGTAATTTAGACGACTGATAGACGTCTTCTGCAGGTATTTTAGAAATGCCGAGAAGTTTAGGAATCTCTTCTCCATAGGTAAAGGCAAAGAGCTCATAGGCTGACTTTCCATTCAAAGCAGCGCGTTTGACGCTGTTGACATGCGAACAAACGAGATTAATGTCCTCTTGAGTTAAATTGTCAAAAGAAGTTCCCTTTGGTAGAATATCGCGAATCAGCGTGTGATTTTTCTCAATTCTGTCTTTCTGGTCAGAGCGATTAGGGTCACAAAAGAAGAGTCTACTCTCTCCTCGCACATCCATTTCGATTTCATCAACCCTGACAAACTCTTCACCATTATCTGTCAGAATGACAGGGAAATTAGCAGATATGAAAGTAGATAGTTTTTTAGTTAGCTGAATTTAGTAGTGTAATCAATACTAAAATGAATATGTCTGAATTGAACTAAACATGTTTTTATAAGTAACTTTCAAACGGGGAGTTTTGCTGTGATTAATAGTATTATTTTTTACAACAAATAGGTTAATTCCAATGATGGATCCATCTATCAAATAACTTGCAATGAAATGTATAAAAATACATTGTGCCGATGTCAGAAAATTGTCTACTTTCGCAAAATACTTTTTTTTTTTTTTGTAAAAATTTAAGTCTAATCAGTTGAATATAAATAAAAAATACAGTAAAATAGTATGTATAAGTAATCATATTAGAATTGCATGCTGTTCTTAGTAACAGCAAGTATTTTGTATGGATACTAAACTAAATAAATTTTCGAGGAGAAGATAATGGGAAATAAACCATCTATGAGTCGTTCTGAACGTTTACGCCGTGAAAAAGTCACGCGTTACTCAATTCGTAAATACAGTTTTGGAGCAGCTAGCGTAGCAGTTGCTGCACTTTTCATGTTTTTGGGTAATGGAGCGGTGTCTGTTCAAGCCGATGAAATCCAAGAACCAAAAACAGCTGATGTTCCAACTAAAGAAGTTGTTTTGGATAAGACTCAATTGAAAAGCTATATCGCTGAAATTGAAGAGAAAATTTCAGCGGGTAAATACGCTAATAAGACTGAGGAGAGCATCGCTCTTTTAAATTCTGAATTAGCTTCTGCCAAATCTGTCCTTGCTTCTGCAACTAGCCAAGATGAACTAAAAGCAGCTTATAACAAATTTGTCACTGTAGTAAGCTCAAAATTGCAAAATAAACCTGTAGAGAAAAAAGAAACACCAGTAGTAGATACTACAAATGGTAAAGAAACTGTTGGTAAAAAAGCAGAAAATACAGAGAAAAAATCTGATTCTAACTCAATTGAAAATACAGGTTCTAATGATTCACGTAATGGAAAAGCGTTAGATCGAGATAATGCTTTCCGTACAGAAGCTGTTACGAATAAGAAACCAGTTGGGAATATTCCATTCTCTAATGCGACTGCAAAAGATATTTATGTTTATAAAGGTGAAGAAACAAACATTGAATTATCAGCAACAGATGATTCTGGAAAACTTAAGGACATTCGTATAGCTGAGGGTTCAAGAGGAATTGATGCTGCTGGGGCTGCTGGCGGTAGAATAAATAATCAGTATGGACTAACGTTCTCATCTCAGAGAAATGAAACTGAAGGAATTGTAGCGACACAAGATAATCCTGCTAAGGTAACGATTACAGGGACAGTATCAGTGCCAAATCGACCAACTTATACAGGTAAGTTAGTGACACGTTATCTAGTCGCTGAAGATTTAGATGGGGCAGTATTCTCAGAACCTAGTGGAAATCAGGAAAATGCGAATCCACTACCAGAAGGCTACTTTAAGTTATGGGTTCGTGAACAAACTCAAAAATATGATATTCAAGTACAAACAAATGAAGCTGGTAAGATTGCTGTTGCCGATGTAAACAATCTTTCTCAAGCTGATTTTGAGAAAATTAAAAATAATATAAAAATTACTTATAATACAGCAGACGATGCAAGATTGCTTGATAAAAACGGTAAATTAGTAGAAAATGCTTCGAACTACATTGACACTGTAACGAAACAAGCAGATCAGATTGTTGTTACTTATAAAGACGGCTCAAGAGATTCTGTTGCTTTAACGAGTGTTTTACGCAATAATCCTATACCTACAGTAAAAGTGCCATATTCAAACCAAGCAGAGAAACAAGTTTATGTTTATAAGGGTGAAAATACGGATTTAACATTCACAGCGAATGATGATACTACTGTAAAAGATATGTACTTGCGTGGACCTGGAGATGTTAACTGGAATAATACTGAAGCTTTTGGATTCACAACAGGTAAGATTGATAATGGTGTTGTTACTGGTAAGGGTACAATTTCTGATAATAAACAGGAAGCAACCATTACAATGACAGGTGAAACCAATCTGGATGCGGGTAAACAATGGACAAGTTATGTTGTTGCTAATGACAATGATAACTTTAGTTCAATGCCAGCAGATCGTAACTTTAATGCTTTAGATATTGATCCTGATGCAAAATCTAAACCAGGATATATTCGGTTTGTCGTTAAAGATCAAACATCTAAGTATGATATTAAGGATTTAACTGATTCTACACGTATAACTGTTAATGATATTGATAATATTACAGCAACAGATTTAGCAACGATTAAGTCAAGATTGAAATTAGAGTATTCTTCAACAAATGATGACGAACGACTTGCAAGTCTAAAAGGTACAGCAGTTACTAATCCTACTTCATTAATTGATACTGTTGCAGTATCGACAACTGACCCTTCTAAGCTTGTTGTAACATATAAAGATGGTTCTGTAGATACAATTGAAAAAAGTAAAGTTTTAAATGTAAGACCGAAAGGAATTATCCCGTTCTCTAATCCAGCTACAAAAGAAATCTATGTTTATAAAGGCGAAGAAACAAATATAGAATTATCAGCAACTGATGATTCCGGAAAAATTAAAGATATTCGTATTGCTGAAGGTGGTAGAGGAAATGATGCTCCAGGTGCTGCCGGCGGTAGAATAAGAGATCAATATGGATTAACAACAGGTTACCAAAGAAATGAAACAGGAATTGAAGCAACTGAAACTAATCCAGCAAAAGTAACGATTACAGGAACAGTGTCAGTATCAGGTCAACCAAACTTTAAAGGTAACTTAATGACAAGATACTTAGTTGCAGAAGATTTAGAAGGTGCAACATTCTCTGACCCTAATGGTAATAGTGATTCAGGTAAGACAGTAGACCAAGTGCCAGAAGGATGGTTCAAACTAGTAGTTCGTGAACAAACTCAGAAATATGATATTCAAGGACAAACAGAAGAAGCTAATAAAATAGCAGTATCTGACATTAACAATTTATCAAATGATGATTTTGAAAAAATTAAAAATAACATTAAGATTCAATACAATACTGCTGATGATGAAAGATTAAAAGATAAAAATGGATCATTAGTAGAAAATGCTTCACAATATATTAAATCTATAACTAAAGAAGGCGATAAAATTGTAGTTACTTATAAAGATGGTTCTACAGATAAGTTAACTCTAACAGAAGTAGTAAAACTAGACAAACAGCCAGCAATTGATGCAGTAAACACCGCAGCAACTGAGAAAATTGCAGCAATCAACTCAACGCCAAACGCTACTGATGAAGAAAAAGCAGCGGCAATTGCTAAAGTAAATGCTGATAAAGAAAAAGCATTAACAGCAATTAATGATGCTAATGTAACGACAAAAGCAGAATTAGATAAAGCGAAAGAAGCAGGTACAACAGCAATCGCAGGGGACAATCCAGTAGTAGCGAAAAAGGCTGCTGCTAAAGCAGATGTTGAAGCAGCGCGCCAAGCGAAAGCCGATGCAATTAATGCTGATAAAAATCTAACACAAGCAGAAAAAGATGCGGCTCTTGCTAAAGTTAATAAAGCAGCTGAAGATGCAACAAAAGCTATCGATGCAGCAACGACAGATGCAGCTGTAGATACAGCAAAAGGTACTGGAGTAACAGAAATTGGGAAGGTTAATCCAGTAGCAAAACAAAATGCTAAGGATGCTATTGGGAATGCATTAACAGCTAAGAATCAGGAAATCGATGATCGTAAGGATTTAACACAAGCAGAAAAAGATGCGGCTAAGGCTGAAGCTAAGAAATTAGCGGATGCGGAACTTACAAAAGTTAATGCTCAACCTGATAATGCAGAAACGGCTGAAGCAGCAGCAGCGGCACAAAAACTTGTTAACGATGCAGAAGATAAAGGTGTTGCAGATGTAACGTCTGTATACCCAATTGCTAAAGAAGAAGCGAAAAAAGCAGTAGCAGATGAATTAGCCAAGAAAGAAAAAGAACTGGATGATCGTAAAGATTTAACAACAGAAGAAAAAGCAGCAGCTAAGAAAGAAGCGAAAGACTTAGCTAAAAAGGCTACAGATGCCATCAACGCTCAACCAGCGATTGCAGATACTTCAGATAAAGCAACAGCGGCGCAACAAGCAGTAGACACAGCTAAAACTACGGGTGTTGCGGAAGTTAAAGCAGTAAATCCAGAAGCGGTTAAGAAAAATGTGGCTAAGAAAGCAATTGAAGATGCATTAACAGCTAAAAACAACGCAATTGACGCTCGTGATGATTTAACACCTGAGCAAAAAACAGCAGCAAAAGAAGCAGCGAAAGCAAAAGCAGATGCAGCTAAAGATGCTATTGATAAAGCAACAACAGATGCGGATGTAGATCAAGCTAAAACAGATGGTGAAACAGCAGTTGCAAATGTAACTCCAGTAGCAAAAAAACCAGCTAAACAAGCAATCGCGAAAGCATTAGAAGATAAAAATGCCGAAATCGACAAACGTACGGACTTAACAGAAGAAGAAAAAGCTACAGCTAAGAAAGAAGCGAAAGATAAAGCTGATGCACAATTAGCAGAAATCGCTAAACAACCAGATGTAGCAGATACACCAGAAGCTGCACAAACAGCGCAAACAGCAGTAGATGCAGCTAAGAAAACAGGTGTTGACGAAGTAACTGCAGTAAATCCAACAGCAGTAACTAAACCAGAAGCTAAAAAAGCAATTGATGCTAAATTAGCTGAACAACTAAAAACTATCGAAAGTACTCCAGATGCTACAGATGATGAGAAGAAAGTTGCAGCAGACGCAGCTAAAGCTCTAGCAGCTAAAGCTAAGGCAGAAATCGACAAAGCAGGAACAGATGCAGATGTTAAAGCTTTAGAAGACGAAGCAAAAGCTGAAATCGAAAAATCTTTACCATTAGTTGAAGATAAACCAAATGCTCGTAAAGCAATTGACGAAGAAGCAACAGCTAAAAAAGCAGCAATTGATTCACGTACAGATTTAACTCCTAAAGCAAAAGAAGATCTTAAAGCTCAAGTAGATAAGATTGCAGAACAAGCTAAAAAATCTGTAGATGCCGCTAAAACAGCAGAAGCTGTTGATGGAATTGAAGAGTCAGATAAAGCGGCTATTAAAGCTGTAGGTGAAGTGAATATTCCGGCTGATAAAGTTCTTGTAAATGACCCAAGTACTTTAACAGACGATGAAAAAGCTAAGGTCTTAGAAGCTGTTAAGAAAGTAAATCCAGATGCTAAAGAAATTACTCAAGATGCAGATGGAAATATTACTGTTACAACTCCAGATGGTCATCAGGAAACCATCACTCCTGAACAAGTTGTGAAAACGTCTGATACAGCAAATGAACCAAAAGCAGGAAATGATGTAGTTAAACCAGCGAATAAAGTGGTTGTAGCAGATCCAGCTAAATTAACAGATGCTGAAAAAGAAAAAATTAAAGCAGCTGTAGAAGCAGTAAATCCAAATTCTGTAGTAACAGTAGATGAAAAAGGAAATGCTAAAGTATCAACTCCAGATGGACAAACACAAGTGATTCCTGTAGATGAATTAGTACGTACTGCTGAAGATACTAAGAAACCAAATGCAGGAAACGACATCAATACACCATCAGATAAAACAGTCGTAGCAAATCCAGAAGCCCTTACTCCAGAAGAGAAGAAAGCTATTGAGGATAAGGTTAAAGCCGTTAACCCAGGAGCTACAGTAGTAGTAGATGACAAAGGTAACGCAACTGTTACAACACCTTCAGGTAAGACAGCGGTTATTCCAGCAGCTGATTTGACGAAGACAGCAGAAGCAGCGTCTAAACCAAATGCAGGCGACGATGTGATTACCCCAGCGTCTAAGACAGTAGTAGCCAATCCAGAAGCCCTTACTCCAGAAGAGAAGAAAGCTATTGAGGATAAGGTTAAAG
>CAURTW010000064.1:0-8109 GCA_963527705.1 uncultured Streptococcus sp. | reverse complement strand
CCAAAACACTCCCCTCTTGGTGCAGTTTGTTATCGTTTTTTATGGCCTACCTCTTATCAGTGACCACACCATCATGATTCCGATTTATTGGACAGCTGTTCTCTGTGTAGGGCTCTATCACGGTGCCTATATCGCTGAAGTTATTCGTTCAGGTATTCAGTCTATTCCTAGCGGTCAGATGGAGGCCGCCTTGTCGCAAGGTTTTACCTATATCAGCGCCATGCGCTTGATTATCTTGCCTCAGGCTTTCCGTATCATTCTCCCTCCTTTGACCAACCAAATCGTCAACCTCATCAAGAATACCTCCACAGTCGCTATCATTTCTGGTGTAGACTTGATGTTTGTGACCAAGTCTTGGTCGGCTCTTAACGGAAACTATATTCCAGCCTTTCTAGGTGCTGCCCTTCTCTACTTTGCCCTATGCTTCCCTGTTGCCCAGTTTGGTCGCAAGATGGAGCAAGCCAACAAAAAAGCCTATTCACTTTAGGAGGTTACTATGGAATCCATTTTAGAAGTTTTGACCCCAGATAACCTAATCTTTATCTTTAAAGGATTTGGCTTGACCCTCTACATTTCTCTGATTGCCATCGTCCTCTCTACCCTTATCGGAACAGTGCTAGCCGTCATGAGAAATGGGAAAAATCCTGTCTTACGTATCATCTCCAGTATTTACATTGAGTTTGTGCGTAACGTTCCCAACCTCCTCTGGATTTTCACCATCTTTTTGGTTTTCAAGATGAAATCCACACCAGCAGGAATCACTGCATTTACCCTCTTTACCTCAGCAGCCTTGGCTGAGATTATCCGAGGCGGTCTCAATGCCGTGGACAAGGGACAGTACGAAGCAGGAATGTCGCAAGGATTTACCTCAGCCCAAATCCTCTACCACATCATTCTCCCGCAAGCCATTCGCAAAATGTTGCCAGCCATCATTTCTCAGTTTGTAACCGTAATTAAGGATACCAGTCTTCTCTACTCTGTTATCGCCCTACAAGAACTCTTTGGAGCAAGCCAAATTCTCATGGGCCGTTATTTCGAACCAGAGCAGGTCTTCAGTCTTTACATCCTGATTGCCCTCATCTACTTCAGCTTTAACCTAGCCATTTCTAGCCTGTCTCATATGCTAGCAAAACGCTGGCAACAAGCTGCAGAATAATAAATTAGCTCTCCAGTTCAATTGGAGAGTTTTTTGATGAGAGTAGATATTTATAGAACTCAATTTGACACCATACTTTTTCTATGATAAAATGTAACAATTTTATTTACAACAAATCAAAATCTTAATAAAATGGAATTTTCTATGAAATCAATCAAAGGACTACTCTTTATCATAGCTAGTTTTATCTTGACTATTTTGACTTGGATGAACACTTCTCCCCAATTCATGATTCCAGGACTAGCTTTAACAAGCCTATCTCTTACCTTTATCCTCGCCACTCGTCTCCCCCCCTACTAGAAAGCTGGTTTCACGGTTTGGAGAAGGTCTACACTGTCCACAAATTCACAGCCTTTCTCTCCATCATCCTACTAATCTTTCATAACTTTAGTATGGGCGGTTTGTGGGGCTCTCGTTTAGCTGCTCAGTTTGGCAACCTTGCCATCTATATTTTGTCAGTATCATCCTTGTCGCCTATTTAGGCAAATACATCCAATACGAAGCTTGGAGATGGATTCACCGTCTGGTTTATCTAGCCTACATTTTCGGACTCTTTCACGTCTACATGATGATGGGCAATCGTCTCCTTACATTTAATCTTCTAAGTTTTCTTGTTGGTAACTATGCCATTTTAGGCTTACTAGCTGGTTTTTACATCATCTTCCTTTATCAAAAGATTTCCTTCCCCTATCTAGGGAAAATTACCAATCTCAAACGCTTAAATCACGATACTAGAGAAATTCAAATCCATCTTAGCAGACCTTTCAACTATCAATCAGGACAATTTGCCTTCCTAAAGATTTTTCAAGAAGGTTTTGAAAGTGCTCCGCATCCCTTTTCTATCTCAGGAGGTCATGGTCAAACGCTTTACTTTACTGTCAAAAATTCAGGTGACCCTACCAAGAATATCTATGACAATCTTCAAGTCGGTAGCAAAGTAACCGTTGACAGAGCTTACGGGCACATGATTATAGAAGAAGGACGAGAAAATCAGGTTTGGATTGCTGGAGGTATTGGGATTACCCCCTTCATCTCTTACATCCGTGAACATCCTATTTTAGACAAACAGGTTCACTTCTACTATAGCTTCCGTGGAGAGGAAAATGCAGTCTACCTAGATTTGCTCCGTGACTATGCTCAGAAAAATCCTAATTTTGAACTCCATCTAGTAGACAGTAGGAAAGACGCCTATCTTAATTTTGAACAAAAAGAAGTACCCGAACATGCGATCGTCTATATGTGTGGTCCTCTTTCTATGATGAAGTCACTTGCCAAACAGATTAAGAAACAAAATCCAAAAACAGAGCTTATTTACGAAGGATACAAGTTTAAATAACCACTCATACTCTCCTGGAATTTCCCAGGAGTTTTTTCTACGCAATCTCAAAAAACACTGCCAGATTTCTAGCAGTGTTTTGACATTTCATTTGCAGGCATCTATCCCTCTTAATCCTTCATTTGACTCTCTGCATCAGCCACGACTTGTTCTAAACTGGTCTGACCAAGTTCAGCCTCCATAGCCAGCTGGATTCTCTCCAATTTTTGATCCAAAACCTCATGAATATGAGCTCCTACAGGGCAATTTGGATTTGGATTGTCATGGAAACTGAAGAGTTGACCTGTCTTACCAAGACATTCGACCGCCTGATAAACATCTAAAAGACTAATATCCTTAAGGTCCTTGACAATCTCTGTTCCGCCTGTTCCACGCGCTACTGAAATCAGCTCTGCCTTCTTCAACTGGGACAAGGTCTTTCTGATAATGACAGGATTGACCCCGACACTAGCAGCTAGAAAATCACTGGTAACCTTGCTTTCCTTCCCCTCGAGGGCAATGATTATCAGCATATGAGTCGCAATGGTAAATCTACTTGGAATTTGCATCCTCTTCTCCTTTTTATGAGGCTAGCCTGCCTCTACTCTTCTTTTTCTTTTATTATACCCTTTTTAGTTGTAATGTCAATCATTACCACCTTTCAACCAGGCATCTAATCCCCTATCATAGCCCTCTTTCTGGGCCAATTCTCTCAGAAATTCCTGATTGTGAGTATGATGGATACCATTGACCAGACTTTCATAATAAACCTCAAAATAGGGAAGTTTGAGGTCTTTAGCCAACTGCAATTCAGCTGCCACATCGTAGTCTACCCGTCGGAAGTCCATATCTACCAAGCCCTTGTCATCAAACTCTAAAATCATATACTGGGCTCGCAAGTCCTTCCGTAACTGGGCATCTAGAAAGAAAGGTTGCCCAATCGAACCTGGATTGACAATCAATTGCCCACCAGTCCCGTAACGAAGCAACTGCTGGTGAATATGACCATAAACAGCAATATCACAAGGGGGATTGGTCACCAAGCGGTCAAAATCCTCTTGCGCTCCAGTATGAATCAACTCTCTCCCCCAGTTCTTATCAGGAAGATGGTGGCTAATTCCCACCGTCAAATCCCCAAACTGACGATGAAGCTGGAGTGGTTGATTGTGGAGCAGTTCAATTTCTTCTAGGGAAATTTCCTCTAAAACATACTGGCACTGGCTCAAAAGATAGCGTTGGCTGGGACGAGTACTATCCAATTCCTTGCGGACACCATGCCACAGACTATCTTCCCAGTTTCCCAAAACTCTAGCTGTAATCGGTAGTTTAGCCAACAAGTCCAAAATCCTTCTACGCCCTGTTCCTGGCATGAGAATGTCTCCCAAAAGCCAGTATTCATCCACTCCTAGCTGCCGAGCATCTGCCAAAACAGACTCCAGGGCGGTGGTATTGCCATGAATATCTGAAAGAAGAGCTATTTTCGTCATATCCATCTCCTCGTTTCCTATTATATTTCTTCTTAGTATTATAACAAAAAATACTGTATAATAGCGTTCTTCAGCCCGCTCTTACTAAATCCAGAACACTACTTTTATCATTGTCAAGGCCTATCAATAAGATGATTTCACATTACTCCTAACAAAGCATAGCAAGCACTCTTTCAATGAAGAAAATTCAAAAAAATCTACAAATATCTTGAAAAATCTCACAATCATGCTATAATAATCCATAGAGACAAGTCACTTAGTCCCTTTCTACTAGAGAGTGCGTGGTTGCTGGAAACGCATAGAAAGCCTAAACTGATACTACTCTACTGACTTTTATGCAAACATAAAACGGTGGCCACGTTAAAGCCAATCAGAGGTGTCCCTCTTTTTTGAGGAACATAAATGAAGGTGGAACCACGTTGCGACGTCCTTTTAGGATGTCGTTTTTTGTTTGGAGAGTATTAACGACAAAGTTAAGATGAAATTTAGCCAAGAGCTGAAATGAGGTGATAGATTTGAAGAAAATATTATCTTGGATGATCACTTGTACCTTCCTTTTACTCTATGTCTGGCTAATGAATACGCTCAGTCTATGGGGGACGGAAAATATTGTCGTCTTTTCATTTTTTCTACTCATTCCTCTCTTACCATTCCTTGCCCCTTTTCTTGGTATCTTAATGTTTTTCAACAACAAGAAACTCATTATAACAGGATATCTTTTCAGTTTAACAGCTGGTATCTATTTGGTCAATGCGATAAAAAGCTATCCAATATGGATATACATGAGAGGTGAGATGACTCAGGAGGAATACCTGTCTCTCATTCTTTCCTTGGTATGCTATCTATGTATTTCTACGCTTTTCTTTATTTTCAGACTGAAAAAGTTAAAATGAAATTGATTTAGCAAATCGACTGCTATTATTCTTTGTTGATATCTAGTTTCCCACTTCTTCAAACCTCAGTTATAAAATATGATTAATTTTTAAGGAGAAAACCATGATTAAGATTACTTTCCCAGATGGCGCTGTTCGTGAATTCGAATCTGGCGTTACTACTTTTGAAATTGCCCAATCTATCAGCAATTCCCTAGCTAAAAAAGCCTTGGCTGGTAAATTCAACGGCAAACTCATCGACACTACTCGTGCTATCACTGAAGATGGAAGCATCGAAATCGTGACACCTGATCACGAAGATGCCCTTCCAATCTTGCGCCACTCAGCTGCCCACTTGTTCGCCCAAGCAGCTCGTCGCCTTTTCCCAGACATTCACTTGGGAGTTGGTCCAGCTATTGAAGATGGTTTCTACTATGATACGGACAATCAGGCTGGTCAAATCTCCAACGAAGACCTGCCTCGTATCGAAGAAGAAATGCAAAAGATCGTTAAAGAAAACTTCCCATCTATTCGTGAGGAAGTAACCAAAGATGAAGCGCGTGAAATCTTCAAAAACGACCCTTACAAGTTGGAATTGATTGAAGAACACTCTGAAGACGAGGGTGGTTTGACCATCTACCGTCAAGGTGAATACGTGGACCTCTGCCGTGGACCTCACGTCCCTTCAACAGGCCGCATCCAAATCTTCCACCTTCTTCATGTAGCAGGTGCTTACTGGCGTGGAAATAGCGACAACGCGATGATGCAACGGATCTACGGTACAGCTTGGTTTGACAAGAAAGACTTGAAAAACTACCTTCAAATGCGTGAAGAAGCCAAAGAACGTGACCACCGTAAACTTGGTAAAGAGCTTGACCTCTTCATGATTTCACAAGAGGTTGGTCAAGGGCTTCCATTCTGGTTGCCAAATGGTGCGACTATTCGTCGTGAATTGGAACGCTACATCGTTGACAAAGAGCTAGCTTCAGGCTACCAACACGTTTACACTCCACCACTTGCTTCTGTTGAACTTTACAAGACTTCTGGTCACTGGGATCATTACCAAGAAGACATGTTCCCAACTATGGACATGGGTGACGGGGAAGAATTTGTCCTTCGTCCAATGAACTGCCCACACCACATCCAAGTCTTCAAACACCATGTTCACTCTTACCGTGAATTGCCAATCCGTATCGCTGAAATCGGTATGATGCACCGCTACGAGAAATCTGGTGCCCTCACTGGTCTTCAACGTGTACGTGAAATGTCCCTCAACGACGGTCACCTCTTTGTCACTCCAGAACAAATCCAAGAAGAA
Organism: uncultured Streptococcus sp.; assembly: GCA_963527705.1. Lineage (GTDB taxonomy): Bacteria > Bacillota > Bacilli > Lactobacillales > Streptococcaceae > Streptococcus. The sequence continues at coordinate 1,961 of CAURTW010000064.1, read as the reverse complement.
TTCCAACGTGCCCTTCAGTTGATTATCGATGTTTATGAAGACTTCAACTTGACTGAATACCGCTTCCGTCTCTCTCTTCGTGACCCTCAAGATACTCACAAGTACTTTGACAACGATGAGATGTGGGAAAATGCCCAAACCATGCTTCGTGCAGCACTTGATGAAATGGGTGTTGACTACTTTGAAGCTGAAGGTGAAGCAGCCTTCTACGGACCAAAATTGGATATCCAAGTTAAGACAGCTCTCGGAAAAGAAGAAACCCTTTCGACTATCCAGCTTGACTTCTTGCTTCCAGAACGCTTCGACCTCAAATACATCGGGCCTGATGGTGAAGAACACCGTCCAGTTATGATTCACCGTGGTGTTATTTCAACCATGGAACGCTTCACAGCTATCTTGATTGAGAACTACAAGGGTGCCTTCCCAACATGGCTTGCACCACACCAAGTAACTCTCATCCCAGTATCTAACGAAAAACACGTGGACTACGCTTGGGAAGTGGCTAAGAAACTCCGTGACCGTGGTGTCCGTGCAGATGTAGATGAGCGCAATGAAAAAATGCAGTTCAAGATCCGTGCTTCACAAACAAGCAAGATTCCTTACCAATTGATCGTTGGGGACAAGGAAATGGAAGACGGAACTGTTAACGTTCGTCGCTATGGCCAAAAAGAAACACAAACTGTCTCAGTAGATGACTTTGTTCAAGCTATCCTAGCTGATATCGCCAACAAATCACGCGTTGAGAAATAAGAGATAAAACCTAGGATAGAATCCTAGCTACCTAAAAAGCAACAACTATTTCAGCTGTTGCTTTTTATATTTTATTTAATCTGAGCTAATAGTGATTGGTCAAACCACCACACAAGATTTGCTTTCATGAGTTAGATAAGGTCAATATCCTCAATCCTTGTCTGCTTCATTTTCTTTTACGAGATCTTTTTGTGAATCCTTTTCAGAGAGTTTTTGATCGATATACTTATTAATGGTTTCATAAAATTCCTTGGTCGTCTCACCGTCTAATTTTGTCGAATTATGGACTTGATTGACTTTCAATTGAACAGATTGAATACCGTAAGAGGCTTGTTTTTGGTGGAGCGTTTCTAATTCTTCTTCTGAAATCGGATCTCCAACAACCGTCAAGACCAATTCATTGTTCCTTGACTTGTAGACTTGATTAATGACCGTATGATTGACGAACTCTTTTCCTACAAACTGTTTGATTCCTTCTTTTCGCGCTTGATCTATCGTCAGAGTGACTGCTGAATAGCTGGCTGGAAGAATCAATAATACAATCAAGGATATCAACCCAATTCTCATTTTAATATTTAGCTCTTTAAATGAACTTAAGGGAGATTTTCTCATCAAAATTCTTGTTCCAACAATGTTGATTAGCATGATAAAGACACAGTTGATCAAGAAAAGATAGAGAGCTCCAAATAAAAATCGTACATTTCCATTAGCTAAACCGTAACCTGCAGTACAGATAGGTGGCATCAGAGCTGTTGCAATGGCTACTCCTGGCACGATATTGTTTGCTTCTTTTTTCCTTGACCCAATTACACCTGCTATCCCACCAGCAATAGCAATGAGAACATCCCAAATGGTTGGAGAGGTTCGTGCAATCAATTCGCTACTTGCATAAGATAAGGGAGAAATCCAGAAATACAGAGTCGAGACAAGCAAGCTGACCAATACTTGAGTAAATAAAACCTCTAGAGATTGCTTGATTAAACGCGTATCAAAAATAGCTAAACCAAATCCCAGTCCAACAATCGGTGTCATAAGAGGGGAAATCAGCATGGCTCCAATAATAACAGCTGTTGAATTCATATTTAAACCTATAGAGGCAATAAAAATCGCACACATCAAAATCACTGTATCTCTTAATCGAACATGAAGATCATCATATAATTTCTCACGGTATTCCCGTGTTGAATAATTGGCAGTCATTTGTCCTCTCC